>JAHWIS010000024.1 GCA_019322385.1 Candidatus Woesearchaeota archaeon | reverse complement strand
CATGCTCACTAAAATCAAAGAAGCCACAGTTGAGATCACCGCACCAGTTGAAAAGAAGATATCCTCAAAGCTTCCTGTATTCTATAATCCTGTGATGAAGTTCAACCGCGACATCTCAATCCTGCTCCTTAAAGCAATCGAAAACAATGAAATGCAGATCTGCGATCTTCTTGCTGGAACAGGAATCCGCTCGATTCGTTTCCTTGCAGAGCTGGACAAAAAAATCAAATCGATTACGATTAATGATTATAATGAACAGGCCGCTAAATTGATCAAAAAAAACCTGGAAACCAACAAGAAACTGTTCAAGAGTAAACCAGAAATCAGCATCACAAACATGGAAGCCTCCACCCTACTTCTCCAATCAACAGGCTTTGATTACATTGATGTCGATCCATTCGGCACTCCAAACCCATTCCTTGACGCAGCCATCCGCCGCCTTGCAAGAGACGGCATCCTTGCAGTCACTGCAACTGACACAAGTGCTCTTGCAGGCACATTCCCAAAGGTCTGCAAGCGAAAATACTGGGCGATTCCAGACAGAGGACCGATGAAACACGAGCTCGGCCTCCGCATACTCATCAGAAAGGTTCAGCTTATCGCAGCGCAGTATGAAAAAGCACTAATTCCAATATTCTCCTACTCAAAAGACCATTACATGCGCACATTCTTCCGATGCAGGAAAGGAAAAGCAGAAGTTGATGAAGTCATAAAGCAGCATGGCATGTTCAATGACGCAGGCCCGCTCTGGCTTGGCCAATTATGGGACCAAAAGCTCACTGAAAAGATGTATCAGCTTGCTGCAGAACTCGACTATCCGTTTGATGCAAGGTTCCTGCAAACAATAAGAGATGAAAGCAAGATAGGCACAGTCGGATTCCATGACATCCATGCATTGTGCAAGAAAAACAAGCTCGAAGTTCCTGCATTCGAGCCGATCTTCAACGAAGTAAAGAAGAAACACAACTTAGCAAGGACTCATTTCTCTGGTTTCGGCATAAGGAGCGACATCAAGGAAACAGAACTGGTCAAGATAATCAAGAACATAGTAAAGAAATCTAAATAATAGCCTTTGCGCCGTTAAGGAACTGCTCTTTGATCACCCTTTCCCCGCTTTCTGTGACATCAAAGAATGTTCGGTTGTTCCTCTTCACCCGTTCAAGAAGGTTCAATTCCTCAAGCTTCTTTGCATACTTTGATACACTGCCTGTCTTTGCGCTCGGGTCCTTGTATGGATACACTTCTTGCGTCAGCATCTTGAGCGGAACGATTCCTCCACTCTCTGATTTTATCTTGGCACACATCACAAGCATCCTTTGCTCTAGCGGAGTGAGATTGTACTCAACCTGGAATGCCTTTTTCTCTTCTTTCTTGCCCTGCATAACCGCAATCAATCTATCAAACTGATCAATGAAATCCTTGCCTTTCTGCGTTATGCTCAGCACAAGCTCTCCATTCCCACCCTGCTCTGCAGATATCAGCTCTGCTTCTTCAAGATTGCCAAGTGTCAGAGAACCTTCAGGAACATTCAGCTTTGTTTTCATCTCAGAATACAGCATAGTATACTTCTTCGCAGACACCTCATTGTCATAGAGGATTTTAAGAATATTGATGCATGCTCTGTCTTTTAGGAGGGGGTGTAATTGCATAAACTTGACACTACAATTTGTGTTTAAAAACATTTTGATTGCTTTAAAAGCAGAGCAAAAGCCGGTGACGCCAATTAGCACGCCTACAGTTTTCCAAATCGAATCAATAAATAGGGAACGCCTGCGGCGAAATGTATAGTTACGCTCTAGAGCGTGCGTCGGCGTCCTGAGGCTGCGTAGCGCAGCGGAGCAGACGAAGCAGGCTTTTGCTCTGCTGACTTCGTGAAATAAAGCAACACAAGAGCATATATTACCTACAAAACCTTTAAAAACACCCCATATTTCCTTCAATGCATGGCAAAGAAAGCATCTGCACCGAATATTAGAAGTCCTGTTTGTTCTGTTGTGGGGCATGTTGACCACGGCAAATCAAGCATATTAGATTCTATTAGAGGTACGAGGATCATATCCAAGGAGGCTGGAGGCATCACACAGGCTATCGGAGCATCGATCATCCCGCTTGATGTGCTGCAGAAGAAAGCAGGAGCATTGCTTGATGCATTGAAGATGGACCTCACGATTCCAGGCCTCTTGTTCATCGATACTCCTGGTCACGCTGCTTTCACAAGCCTGAGGAAGCGCGGCGGCAATCTCGCAGACATCGCCATCCTTGTTGTTGACATCAATGACGGGTTCAAGCCCCAGACAGATGAATGTGTTGAGATCCTAAAGAACTACAAGACTCCTTTTGTTATTGCTGCGAACAAGATAGACATGATCGGCGGATGGAAAGAGAAGAAAGGTCCTGTTCTACAGGCAATCAATTCTCAGCAGGATAATGTCAAGAAGATCATAGATACAAAGCTTTATGAGATGGTCGGCAAGCTGCACGAGTTTGGTTTCCCTTCTGAAAGGTTTGACCGCGTCTCTGACTTTACGAAAGAGATTGCGATCGTCCCTGTCTCTGCAAAGACCGGTGAAGGTATCCCAGAGCTGCTCATGGTAGTGACAGGATTGGCACAACGCTACCTGGAGAAATGCCTGGAGTGCGACATTACAGGACCTGCAAAAGGAACGATCCTGGAAGTCAAGGAAGAAAAGGGTCTAGGTACGACCATCGACGTCATAATCTACGACGGAAAGATCAATGTTAATGACACGATTGTCATAGGCGGGATCGATGCGCCTATAGTCACTAAAGTACGTGCACTTCTACAGCCCATGCCTCTTGCAGAGATGCGTGACAAGAAAGCAAAGTTCAGAGGAGTGAAAGAAGCTACAGCCGCGACTGGTGTCAAGATCGCAGCACCTGATATCACTAATGTTATTGCAGGCATGCCGCTGAGAGGCGCCACACCTGAAACACTTGAACAGGTCAAGAAAGAGATACAGGCAGAAGTGGATGAAGTGATAATAGAGACTGAAAAAGAAGGTATTATTGTCAAGGCAGACACAATAGGTTCCCTTGAAGCGATTGTAGGTCTGCTGAAAAGCAAGGGCATAAGCATACGGAAGGCAACTGTAGGAGAGGTATCGAAAAAAGATATCGCTGATGCTGAATCAAGCATAGAGAAAGAGCCGCTCAATGCAGTCATACTTGCATTCAATATCCCTATGAGCGAGGATATCCTTGATTTTGCAAAGACAAAGAATGTCAAAGTAGTGCACAGCGATATAATCTATACATTGATCGATAATTTCGAGAAGTGGCGGGAAGATGAGAAGAAAAGGCTTGAAGCCAAGGAGCTTGAAGGACTTGTCAGGCCCTGCAAGTTAAGGGTCATGCCAAACTATGTGTTCAGACAGTCGAATCCGGCGATTGTCGGCTGCGATATCCTTGCAGGTGAGATAAGGGTAGGGTCTCCTGTGATGAAAGACGGAAAAGACATATCGACTGTCAAATCAATACAGCATGAGAAAGAATCAATCTCAGTTATTGGAACAGGGAAACAGGTCGCTATAGCGCTTCCAGGAGTCACTGTCGGAAGGCAGATAACCGAAAACGATATCATTTATTCAGGGATCCCTGAACCGCATTTCAGGAAATTGAAGACTTTGAAGCAATACCTTAAGAAAGAAGAGATAGAAGTAATGAAAGAGATCGCTGAATTGAAGCGCAGGAATAACCCATTATGGGGCGTTTAAACGCCAATATTCTCTAAAATCAACAAAACATTTTTATATAAGGCGAACATTATTTTCTACAGTTTAATCTAGTACATTGGTGGGGTGTGAAGACTATGAAGAATAAGTATTTAGCAATTTTTGTTGTTCTCTGTGTGGCCTTTATGTTTCTTGCAGGCTGCGGAGCAAAAGATGAAGCGCCTGATGAGGACAAGAAGCCTTCTACAAAGCCTACTACTAAACCAGTAGAGGTCGATGATTCAGAGCCAGAACCTGAACCAGAGCCAGAACCTGCAAGAAAACCTAGCAAGCAGATCCAAGAACTCCTGCAGAAGCATGTTGGAAGGGTGACGAGCCTTACATACATGTATCAGGACCAGACTATCAAGCCTGAGGAATGGGAGACACGGGTAAAAGGCAATAAGATGCAGGTCAAACTCAGGGAGATGGACAATATCCGCGAGGATGTCTATATCGACAACATCTACCTCAATATTGCATCAAAGACTGCAGAAGGCTTTTGCGAAAGGACTGTATACAGGTGTGTTGATCCTAACTCTCCTATCGAAGTCAACTTCAAAAAATACTACAGGAAGACTCCATTCGAGTGGATCAAT
>JAHWIS010000023.1 GCA_019322385.1 Candidatus Woesearchaeota archaeon | reverse complement strand
GACTCTATAGTGTGTCTGTCCTTGATCACAGTAGTTATAGGATCGTCTTCCATGTTTGCCACAATCACAACCCTATCACCTTCTATTGCAGTGAAATGCGGGCTTGGAGATTCTGACATGAATTTGACTTCTGCACGCGGCAATGTATCAGGATGGATAGCATTTGCAGGAGGTGTAAGCAGGACACCTATGTTCACAAAGGCTTTCAGCACGATCCCTTTCGCTGCACGCTTCCTGTCAAAATCCATGAAAAACTCTTCCAGCTCTGGACGCAACTTCTTCACTGCGCCTGCCAATGTCAGCTCTTCATCCCCTTTCTTCAGATTCTCCAGGGCCTCTGTAAAGGCCTGCTTGACACCTTCGATACCTCTATATGTCTGGACGTCTTGCTCCCACAGATCCTTGAACTGTATCTTGAATGTCTCGACGAGCTGCTTGTCCTTGACGACCATCACAGCAGGATTGCTGCTCTGCGTAGTGGTTATGATCACCCTGTCCGGGAATATCTCGTAGGTGGAAGGCGTTGGTGTCTGGGTTGTGAACCTTATCTCTGCAAGAGGGTTGAATTCCTCTTTTGCAGATCTTGTTGTCTTCGAGGTTTTGGCTTCCTGACTGAATATTATCTGCAGCTTGACACCTTTCTCTGCCCTTTTCTGGTTGTACTCATAGAAGAATGCGTCTGCCTCCTTGGAAGTCGTGCTCGCGCCGTAAACATATGTTGTCGCGCCCGCTGGAGTAGCTTCGAGTGCCTCATAGAATGCAGTGCGCATGCCATCTATACCCTGATGCATCTCTACTTCCTGACGCCATAGCTTCTCGAACTGCGCCCTGAATGAATCAGCAACTTCCTTGCTCTCGATCATGAACACAGTTATGTCCTCTGTCATGATATTGAGAAGAGTTATGTTTCCAACAACATTCACTATCGCAGGAGTCTGGAACTCATCAGATACATACTTGATCTGGGTGTGTGGAAGGCCTCTTTCACGCTCAGCTTCTTTCTTTAATTTCTCATTGAATATTATCCTTGCCTTAAGCCCTTTTTTTGCGCGCTGGTCATGAAGCCTCGTGATGGTGTTAAAGTATTGCTTATTCGTGAATGACACAACAAATGCTATCCATTCATCATCTTTGGTCATGGAATTCAACAATTGCTTGAATGCAGTCTCTCCGCCTTTCACTCCCTTGAATATCTTTGCTTCTGACTTGTATTCTGAAAGCTTTTTCTTGAGCTCGAGCTCCGGAAGAAGTGATTCGATCTCTTTCTCTTGCTTCTTCAGCTTTTCTTCCTTCTCCTTCATGTAATCGAGAATACGTTTCGGGTCTGCTGCCTCGAAATACTTTGTTCCTGCCTTGACAATGTATGAGGCCAGGCCTTTCTGCATGAGCTTGTCAAGTATCTCATATATCTTAGAGCTGGATGCTTTTGACTTGTCTACAATAGGCCCTGTTGTGCTTGAGCCGAGCTCTAGAAGCGCCAGATATACCTTTATCTCAGACTTTGTAAGGCCTATCTCTTCCAATAATTCAGTCTTTACAGCCATTTTACTGATTAGTGTGTCTTCATATTTAAATCTTTCCTTATTTCTCCCCCCATCGGGGTAGGTAATGTTTATATATTGGGTCGGTTTCTTTGCTACTGTTAAGTAAGAACTCCCTTCTGGGAGAGGTGGCTAGAAGCATGACTATCGATAGTTAGCTTCAGCTATGCAAAACAGGAATGAGAGATGGTGAAAAATGGATGAAATTAGCACAGCACTGACTGGTACAATATTTTCCTTGCTGGGACTGTATGTTCTAGTAGAATATAGAGATCGCAGACAGAAAAAGAGCAAACTTAAGGATGCAGCGAAATTCCTGGAAGAAGGCAGGCTTGGTGAAGCATACAGAAAGGCACATGATCTGCGTCGCAGTTACCCGCTCATCCAACACGAAGCGAAAAATATCTGCAAGACAATCGAAGACAGGCTGACTCCTGACATCAATGCAGAAATCAATGCTGCAAAAGCAAAGCTGGCAAAGATGGACATCAAGATCGTCCATAATCATGACTTAATGCATTCTGCGCAGTACATGTTTGTTGATCGTAAAGGTCAGCATCTGCGCCTTGAAGATATTTCCCCTACGTATAAGAAGTATTTTGGCAGTAGAGATTATAATCACGACACGAGGTGAAGAGAAGATGTCATTTAAAACAATAATTGCTGCAATCATTGCAGCAACATTGGCGTGTGGTGCGCCAAAGCCTGCAAAGGCAGACTATGCAGAGCTGATGGCAGGCGATAAAGGCACTACCCTCGACATGAGGGTCGGTGTAGAGCTTGCTCCAAAGCTCAACCTGTTCTCGATCAACAGGACAAGTGTGGACTATGACAATGAGGTCAGCTATTTCGGCATTGTGGACCTGACATATAACCTGGTTGACGGCCTAGATCTTGTTATGGAGACACAGGCAGTGCCAGGAATGGGAGTTGTAGAGAGAGCAGGACTGCAATACTTTACTGCAGTGGGTGACTTGAGCATATTCGCTGTAGGCACGTGCAGCCTGCAGGAGAATCCTGATGGCGAGTTCGTGCTGAACATAGGGTACACTCCAAGCATTACAGAAGATGTCAAGCTGACATTCGGCGCAGAAGTCGTGACCAATGTCGGTGAGCAGGGCCATAATTTCAGCGAGCAGAGATTCAGAGCAGGATTGAAAGTCGACAAGTATGAGTTCGGCGCTGCAGTTGATATGGCTGAGTTCGGGAACGAGGCTGACCTGAGCTATAATATAGGCGGGTTTGCCAGGGTCACGCTTGATTAATTTTTTTTCTTTTTATGTTAGATTGCTTTAATGAGGGCAAAACTTTAAAAACTCTCTATTTCTCCATACAGGTATCCCCGCGTAGCATAACGGTGGTGCGTCCGGCTGTAGCTTTACAGCACCCGCAGACAACGCATATTGCGATGGAGGAAAGCGGGACAGCAGTCACCGGAAGGTTGCTGGTTCAAAACGCTATGCGTGAAAGTCCGGCCGCGGGGATTCTTTTTTTAGGGGTGGTGTTAATGGCTGAGCAAAGCAAGGCCTTAAAGGAATATCAGGATATGTGCAAGCTGACTGCAAAGAGGTTTGAGACTGCTGAGAAAGAGATCCTCACATGGGGGCTCGGCATATCCGGTGAGGCAGGTGATGTCGCGAGCTGCATCAAGAAGACATTCGCTCATGACAATGACCAGAAGCACGGCATAAGAGAGAACATAGGCGACACTCTGTGGTATGCTGCGATGATCTGCAACTTCTTTGGCTGGGACATGCATGAGGTGCTGGAAGAGAACATATCCAAACTAAAGAAACGGTTCCCGGATGGCTTCACGACAGACAAAGCAAAAAGGAACGGCACGATGATAGATTGGAATAAGGAAAAGAAGTGAATTCTAAGTTCAATCAATCTGTTCTTTTTTCTATGCCTGCAGAGTGCGGCTGGGTGCTTGCATCCTGGTCATAGTTCTCCAGTGCCATTATTCCTTTGACT
>JAHWIS010000022.1 GCA_019322385.1 Candidatus Woesearchaeota archaeon | reverse complement strand
GAAGTTTTGACATACTCTGCATAGGTGAGCTTGTAACAGACTACATCACGACAGAGGACAGGCCATTGAAGGAAGTGACTGTGTTTGAGAAGTTCTTTGGAGGCAGCCCTGCGAATATCGCTTTCCATATCAAGAGCCTTGGAAGCCATCCTCTACTGATAACAAAGATAGGTGATGATGAGGACGGCAGGTTCCTGCTGGATGTCCTAGCAAAGCATAATATAGTGAATGACCACATCAAGATCGCAGAGAAAAGAGGGACGACAAAGGTCTTCCACAGGCGGCATGTCGAGAGGCCTGAGTTCGAGTTGCTGAGGGGTGCAGATGCCCATCTGAAGCACAAGGAAGTTGATTTCAGGATAATAGAGAAGGTAAAGATAGTGCACACCAACGCATTCACCCTTGCTGAGGAGCCTGTGAGGGAGGTTGCTCTTGCAGCAATAGAGCGGGCGCATGAGTTGGGAAAGATAGTCTCATTCGATCCCAACTACAGGTTCAAGGTTTGGCCTGACAAGAAGACTGCGCTTGAGACCCTGAAGAGGGTGTACAGGTTTGTCGACCTGACAAAGCCTTCTATGGACGACGCAAGAGAGCTCTTTGGGAACCTCACTCCTAGGGAATTCATAAGGAAGTTCCATACGCTGGGGGCAAAGACTGTAGTGCTGACCATGGGCAGCAAAGGATCTCTCATATCTGACGGAAATAATATCATAAGCATCCCCGTAGAGCAGTGCGATGCAAAAGAAGCCACAGGCGCTGGCGATCTTTACTGGTCTGTGTTCCTGTTGAGCCTTCTCAATGGCGACGGGCTTGAGACTGCTGGAAGGAAAGCGAGCTTCTCTGCTACAAAAGCAGTCACCAGAAGCGGAGCAATACTTGATAAAGATGATTATGGCGAGATTAAGGCATATATGGGTCTGTTCTAGATTTCTTCCTGCATCAACCCGAGCACAATGCCCTGCACATCATTGGAACGCAGTGCAAAGCTCAACCCTTCGAATCCTGCGCGTGAATACTTAAGTGTCGCTATGCCCACGACCTTCCCGTCCTTGTCGATAAGCGGCCCTCCTGAATTGCCTGCATTAATCGCGACATCTGTCTGTAGGTAATATATCTCGCCATTGCCTGTTATCAGGCGTCTTGTGTTGCTTATTATCCCTTCTGTCACAGTCGATTCAAAACCTACAGGGTTTCCGACTGCAATCACATGATCACCGACAACTACCTCTTCAGAATCTGCCCATTCAAGATAATCAAAAGTATTTTTTTCTGTGATCAGCTTGATGAGCGCGACATCATACTCCTCATTCTTTCCCACAATCGTCGCAGAATAGTCTGTGCCGTCATGCATCTTCACTGCAATCTGTCCGAGATCATCAAGGACATGGTAGTTTGTAACGATGTATCCGTTGCTGTTGATCACCACTCCACTGCCTGTTGTGCTGAAATACCCGGCTCCTTTCTTTCCTATAGTCACCACTGCCTTGATCGATTTAGGTATTACCTGGCTGAAATCCACAGAAGCCTCCCTAAATGTCTCGAGCTGCTCGCTGAAGCCCATTATCTCAGTCATGCTCTTGCTGCTTATGGCCTGTATTGATCTGGAGAGCGCATTGTCCCTGTTCATCGACTGGTAGTTGTAGTTCTGCAGGCTTGCGCCCAGGTCAGAATTTATGTTCTCCATTCTGTTCTGCAGCACCCCTATCTCGCTGTCAAGCGATTGTGTCTGCTCTGTCACCTGCGAGCTCAAGGAATCAATCTGTGATGCCATGTCTGCGCCCAGTTCATTCATCTGCTCTTCCTGATCAGCAGCAAGCGCATTCATCTTTGCATTGTAATCATACGTCATATACCCAAACAGCCCTCCAAAGAATATGATGATAGCGATATTCACATACAGAAAATGCTTTGTCGTAGGATTATACTTACCAGGATTACCTGGATTCCCTGAAGAGAACCTCTTTGGCCGCCGCGCAAGAGCGCGCCTGAAATCATCCTCATCATAGCCTGCGCTAACAAGAGACTTCTTGATATCTGCACCACTCACACCAAGGCTCCGCTGAACCTGGATGTAGTCCTCAACCTCTTTTTCTGCCATATTTTTTGCTCCTGCAGCGCCGCTTCCGCCTAGCGAGCTGATGGATTTTACAGCGGGAATCATCGCAGTTGGGCAGAATGAATAAGTAACTGATTCAGAGCGAGCGCGATGCGGCGCTGCTTCTCATCTGCCATTGCTATATTTTCCCCATCCTCACCTTTTTGCCCAGCTCTTCCTCGATCCTCAACAGCTGGTTATACTTCGCCAGTCTCTCGCTCCTGCATGGAGCTCCTGTTTTTATCTGTTCTGTCCCAAGCCCGACAGCAAGGTCTGCGATAAAAGGATCAGATGTCTCACCGCTCCTGTGGCTCACCATCACCTTCCACCCATTGTCCATCGCCATCTTTGCAGCAGTCACTGCCTCGCTCAGCGAGCCGATCTGGTTCACCTTAAGCAATAATGCAGAGCATAGCTTCTTCTGCAATGCAAGCTTTATCCTGTCAGGGTTTGTGACAAGCAGGTCATCACCGACAATCTGCACTTTCCTTTTCTTTGCAGCCCTTGTCAGTCCAGGATACGGCTCGAAATCATCCTGCTCAAAAGGATCCTCTATTGAAAACACAGGATATGCATCCATGATGTTCTCATAGAGCTTTGAAAGCCTGTCTGCACTCATCCATTTCCCATCGACAAAATACTTTTTCTTCTTCCCATCATAGAACTCTGATGATGCTGCATCTATGGCTATCTTAACAAGCCCTTCATATCCTGCTTTCTTTATCGCGCGCGTCAGTATCACAAGCGCGTCCTCGACCTTTCTTATGTTCGGTGCAAATCCTCCTTCATCACCTACATTTGTCGATGCCTTGCCATACACCTTGCCAATCTCTTTCTTCAGCACATGGTATGTCTCTGATCCTATCCTAAGCGAGTCTGCGAATGTCCTGCTATGCGGGCAGATCATGAATTCCTGGAACTGGAGCTTGTTGTCTGCATGCTGTCCTCCATTGATGATGTTCATGCAAGGCACTGGCATGATCCTCTTTTTCCCCAGCAATGAATAGAGCGGTTTCTTCTGCACTGCAGCAGATAATCTCGCGCAAGCAAGGCTCACCCCGAGTATCGCATTTGCTCCGAGCCGTGATTTGTTAGGCGTACCATCCAGCTTGAGCATTGCATTGTCGATCATCTTCTGTTTCCTGCAGTCCATGCCGACAACTGCCTTCTTTATCCGTATCTTGACATTGTTCACTGCCTTCATCACGCCTTTGCCATGGAACCTTGGCCCGCCATCCCTGAGCTCTACTGCCTCGTGCACACCAGTCGATGCGCCTGACGGCACAGCAGCCCTTGCGCAGTGGGACTTTGTCGCAATATCGACCTCAACAGTAGGATTTCCCCTGCTGTCAAGTATCTCCCTTGCAGACAGTTTGCGAATCTTATAATCGACTCTCATTTTCAACCTCATTTACCTTTTTTCTTCTGCTTCTGAAGATGCTCGTGTATTATCATATTGAGAAGTATTGTCTTGGATGGGTACTTGTACTTGTTCTCAGGCCTCTTCAGTATTGCCTCTATCTCCTTATCGAGATTGTCATCAATCCGTACAACTCCCATACTAGCACCTGGTTTGTTACATATTGTAACTTATTATAACAATTTGTAACACTAATATTTAAGCTTTTCGGTCTAAAGGACGTGAAACAACAGAATTACGGATCACCTCTCGATTAGGCGAAATAAAAATGGGTCACGGAAATGTTTCACAAATCACTTAATAACAAAAATTTATATAGTTACTTTAATATTTTTTAACAATATGATCTTAATTATTGATTGTGGCAGTAAGAAAACAAAAGAGATAAAAAAGGTACTAGGTAATGCAGGATTTAAGAATCAAATAAAATCTCTTAGCGATATAGATTCAGTAGAATTTAATAAATTTTCAGGAATTATTATTAGTGGATCAGGTCTTAGTGCAAAGTCCTATATGAACAAATTTAAATTTGTTAAGGAATTAAAGATTCCAATTTTAGGAATCTGCTTCGGGCATCAGGTAATAGGTTTGCTATATGGATCAGAAATTTATACGATGAAAAGAGATAAAGGAAAACATGAAATAGAATTACTTGAAGAAAGCAAATTATTTAATGCTCATGGTAAAAATCATTTTTTTGAAGTTGAGAATCATCGTGAGGCTATAACTTTACCAAGAAATTTTGTATGGCTCGCAACTTCTAATAGTTGTAAAATTGAAGCCATGAATCACAAGAAAAAAAATATTTATGGTGTACAGTTTCACCCAGAGGTTTCAGGTGAAAACGGAAAGCAAATACTCATAAATTTTTGTAATATTTGTACTTCTCATTCATAATTCACAAATGCCGCAACCCATTTTTACTCTGCGGAAAATCAAAGATTTTCTTTGCCACATTCTCGGGACTTAATCCCTCGGGTCGCCTAACAGGAATTTAACGGTTCCAGAGCCT
>JAHWIS010000021.1 GCA_019322385.1 Candidatus Woesearchaeota archaeon | reverse complement strand
GGCACTTCCTTGCCATTCTCGCAGATATAGACTGTTATGGGCTCTGGCTCCTTACAGCCGAATAATGAGAGGAACCCGACGAGAAATATACATATAATCATTATCGAAAGTGGTTTTCTCATGGAATCACCTGGTTTTTTGATATGCCTGCATACAGTCGAATAGTATTTAAAATTAACCCCTGACCCTTTAACAATAACATTTATAAACAACCTCTTTTCCCTAATGTCTGATATCGAGAGGTAGACCGGTCTTAGGGCTTGTCTATGCTGGAGATGTAAGGAATTCTTACATTTCTTCTCGAGTAATGGAGATGATAGAATGGCAAGGATGCATTCAAGAGCAAAAGGAGTAAGCGGATCAAAGAAGCCGCTGAAGAAGACTGTGCCGACCTGGATAAGGTACAAATCAAGGGAGGTCGAGCTGCTCATCGGCAAGATGTCAAAGGAGGGCAAGACAACAAGCGAGATAGGGCTCCAGCTTAGGGACACTTACGGCATACCAGATGTCAAGACCCTTACAGGGAAGAGCATAACAAAGATACTCAAGGAGAGGAAGCTTGTGCCTGAAGTGCCTGAGGATCTCAGGTCGCTCATCAGGAAATCTGCGCTAATCCGAAAGCATCTTGAGGACAACAAGCAGGACATGCCTGCACTGCGGGGACTGCAGCTGACAGATTCCAAGATCAAGAGGCTCGTGAAATACTACAAGAAATCAGGAAGGCTTCCAATCGAGTGGAAGTACGACCCAAGCAAGGCCACGACGTATCTGGAGTGAGTCGATTCTTTCTTTTTTTATTCTTATTTCTATTCTTTATTACCTATATTCTATTATCTTCAGAAACAGTGAAAAGGATTAAAGCAGGCTCCTTATCTTGTCGATATGGTCTGCGACTTCCTGACCCTTCTTGGTCAGGGTGAGAAGCTTTAATCTGCCCTGCTTCTCGAAGCTTACCAGGCCAGCGTCTGACATCTCCTGGAGGATCTTGACGACGTGTGAATATGTGCAGTCTATCTGTTTTGCGAGAGCTGAAGCATATATATCTGACTTTGCTGCATTGAGAGTCACGAGCATCATGGCTGGTTTCTCCCTGAAAAATATGTTGAAAACGTCTTCCTTCTTTAGCTCTTTTCCCATCACGTCAGCCCCCAATCATTATTGTGGAATATATCTATTCTATA
Organism: Candidatus Woesearchaeota archaeon; assembly: GCA_019322385.1. Taxonomy (GTDB): domain Archaea; phylum Nanobdellota; class Nanobdellia; order Woesearchaeales; family UBA11576; genus JABMQF01. Next base: position 3,114 of record JAHWIS010000021.1, on the reverse strand, counting down.
ATATATCTAATAACATATAGGGGAAAAAGGTTATTTATAAACCTTTCTATTTGGGTGTATAAGTTGCAGGACGGGTTCTCGACGAGAAAGAAGAAATCATCTAATCATCTGGCTGCAGACCAAAGCGATTCAAAGATCATCCTCTGGTCATCTGCAATCGACCTGTCTGAGACCAGAACCCCTAATGGTTCTTTTTCGACCAGCTTCAAAATAGCCACTTTTTCCCCATAGATGAAGATAGCTGAGTTCATATTGAAATCGGGCAGTGCTCGGGTCTCTCTCAGTTCTGTTGCATCGCTCTTCTTCAGTTTCTCTGTCTTTGAGGAGGCTTCCTGGATGACCCTCGCCTTTATCCCTGCTTCCTTTCTCTGCCTTATGTATCGCGGGAAATAGAATGTGAATGTCTCAAATATCTTTGACGTCGATATCACGTCGGTCTGCTTCTTTGTCGCAAGTATATCCTCAAGGATGGTCTTCATCCCTTCTTTTCCTTCAAATACAGTCACCATTGGCTTTTCTGTGGTCGCACAATATATCGCATCCAAATCAGTCAACACTGCCTGCAGTTTCACCTTCTTCTCTTCAAGGCTCGCGATAAGCTTTTTTGGGCGCCCTACCTCGAAATGTGTTGTCTTCTTTCTCACAACCTTTGAGGCTATCCCTTTCTCTAAGAAGGCCTTGAGGATATCGTATGTCGTCGACCTGTTTATGTCTGCCTTGTTCGCTATATCATTAGCTGTAGCAGTCCCCAGCTCTAGACAGGCCAGGTATACAGTGACTTCTTTTTGCGAGAAGCCGAATGCAGTGAGCGCTTCCCTGATCTCTGCTTTACCCATACATCGATTGTTAATACTATGCTATATTAAATTGTCGGTTTTTTCAACCAACAAAATTTTATATACTTCTTTGTTATTACCTTACAGTAACAAAACCTTAAATGGTTTGGAGGTGGAACAAATGAAAATACTAAGAAACTGCCTGTTCGCAGGCATAATGGCTCTGGTGGCTGGCTGTCAGGGCGGCGAAAAGCCAAAGACAATACAAGGAAATGAAACTGTCCTGCGTGTCGGTGATAAGGTAAAGGCGTATGCAGATCTCAATGGAGATGGGCGACTGGACCTGTACTGCAGCGGAGATGCAAGCACATCCCACCCGTATGACCACAATACCATGCGATGGGATAAAGGCGCTGAATGTCATGTAAGCCCGGACTACAAGAAATCAGCTAAAGGCGCTGCAGAATACGAGGCAAGATTCCATCAGTCAGGAAGGCTAGTCCCGACTGAGTTCCCTGAAATGAACGCAGAGATGGAAAAGAAGGTCAGTAAGGAATATGATTCATTGAATGCCCTGGCCGATTAAATTTTTTTTATTTAAATTCATTTCCCGAGATTAAATTATACGAACTTATATAAAACCCCAGAAAAAACTCCATGCTATGGAGGGTGGAAAAAAGACAGAGATTGAGAAGCATCTCTTCCCATACCCTAAGATAAGGGAAGTGCAGAAAGAGATGATCGCTGCAGTCTCTGATTCTATATCCAATGGGAAGGATATCATAATCCATGCACCTACAGGACTGGGGAAGACAGCTGCTACGCTCTCTCCTGCACTGAAGTATGCGCTTGACAACAACAAGAAGGTGTTTTTTCTCACTTCCCGTCATACGCAGCACATGATAGCTATCGAGACGCTGAAGGAGATAAAAGAGAAGTATGGCACTGACTTCATCGCAGTCGACCTTATCGGGAAGAAATGGATGTGCACAGTGCCTGGCGTCGACAAGATGCGGGCAGGAGATTTCTATGAGTACTGCAAGAAGCAGAGGGAGGACGGGCTTTGCGAGCAGCATGCTAAGACGAAAAGCGGAAGCAAGCTGACACCAGAGGCAAAGCTTGCGCTGAAGACGCTACGAAGGGAGAACCCCTGCCATATCGAGAGGTTCACAGAGCTCTGCGGCAAGGACAATTTGTGTGCGCACGAGCTTGCCACGACGCTGGCCAAGGAAGCCAATGTCATCGTCGCTGATTATTTCTATATCTATAACCCATTCATAAGGGACCCGTTCTTCAAGAAAGCTGATATCTCTTTGTCAGACTGCGTCGTGATAGCTGACGAAGGGCACAACCTGCCTGACCGGATAAGGAATATGATGACAGTGCAGCTCTCCAATTACATCATCAAGAGAGCTATCAATGAGGTAAAGAAGATAGGGGAGACCGAGATAGTGTCCAAACTCTCCAAGATGCAGGACATATTGAATGAATTCTCGCAAGGCATGAAGGATGGCGACGAGAAAATGGTCCTGAAGGAGGAGTTTGTCGACAAGATATCCAAGATAGATGATTATGATTCTATTGTGGCTGATTTTGAGTTCGCTGTACAGGCTGTGCGGGAGAAGGAGAAGCAGTCTTCCCTTGGAAGCATCGCGATGTTCCTTGAGCAGTGGCGGGGCGCAGATACAGGATATGCGCGGATACTGTCGCAGATAGAGACCCGACGTGAGAGCCTGGTCGTGCTGTCATACAGGTGCCTTGACCCGAGCATTGTGACGCAGGAGACAATAACTGACTGTCATTCTACGATAATTATGTCAGGCACGCTTACACCGACGGCAATGTACAAGGACCTTTTGGGGTTCCCGTCTTCAGTTGTCGAGGCAAAATACCCAAGCCCGTTCCCTGATGAGAACAAGCTGAGCATGATCATACCAGACACCACCACCAAGTTTGCAGCACGGAACGCTGACATGTACCGACGGATAGCAGAGATATGCGCCGAGGTGACGAACCTCGTGCCTGGCAATTCTGCGCTGTTTTTCCCGAGCTATTTCCTGCGTGACCAAGTGTACAGGTTCTTCAGCCCCCTGTCCAAGAAGACAACTTTTGTCGAGGAGTCTGACATGAGCAAGGAAGAGAAGGCAGAGTTCCTCGAGAAGTTCAAGCAGTATAAGGACTCAGGGGCTGTGCTGCTCGGGGTTGTTTCGGGGAGCTATGGGGAAGGGATAGACCTTCCTGGTGATCTGCTGAAGTGCGTTGTCGTCGTGGGGCTGCCTTTGCAGCAGCCTACGCTGGAGACAAAGGAGCTGATCAAGTATTATGACTCCAAGTTCGG
>JAHWIS010000020.1 GCA_019322385.1 Candidatus Woesearchaeota archaeon | reverse complement strand
TGCGTAGCCCTGCAGCTTATCACAAGACCGCAGAACATCTGAAGGTCCTCGAGCCAGCCAGTCGTCACCGTATCATACACTCCCTGCCCTGTATTTGCTGCTGATGAACCAGAGCAGAGAGGATAATATGCCTTGCACGCACCAGCGAAATCAAATGTGATGAAATTCCAGATACCCCTCAGCTGGATGAGCATGCCGAGTATTGTGCACCCTATCTGGGCATAATCAAAGATCATCTTAGGATATTTTATCGCGGCCCAGCCTTCATCGCTGATGATGTCCTGCACCTTGTCAATCTCATCCTTGACATTGCCGATGTTCTGTCCAAGAGGATTGCCATACACATTGACATACAATGTGATGTTCTCCTGCTCTGGAAGGCTTACTCTTTGCTCATTCACGATTGATGTTATCCATGCAGAGCAGGTATAGGTGAGCTGCTCAACCACATACTCATTGCCAGCCTCATCAACGTCAGTCGGAGGAGGCACATTCACAGGATTCATCTCAACCAAAAACATGTCGTCTATCCCATCGCCGATGTTTGTATCGAAATGCATGTAAGTCACGCCTGCCTTGCCAGTCTCTGCATAGAACAGATAATCGATATCCCCTTCACATGTAGTAGGATCAAAATCAAATGCGACAATCCTGGCAGGCACCCCTATATTGACTATCTTGACATGCTGGTAAGAAACAGGCTGGCTGATAGTCCAGGTGAAACGGTCAATACCTTCTGAAGGGCTCTGGCCAACCCACACAGTCTTCCAGTAATCGCCAGTGACGTTCTCCTTGCCAAAGATCTTGATGTCCTCTTCATGCTCAGCAGAATTACCAACTATGTCAGTGAAAATGAAACCGATGGAGGTCTCGATAGCTTCAGCATCTTCAGCAGACACCTCTACGATAGGACCTATATCCCAGCGGCAGTCCCAGACACGTTTGTCCCTATCCTCCCTCAGTCCGATTATATGATCAGTCAGTCCCTCTGTCGTGGACTCGAACTCAGTGCATTCTACAGTCTCGACACTGACCAAATCAGGCATTATGTTCGTGAAGTTGGCTTCAGCAGTCACAGGAGTGAAGTCCTCGATATAAGCATGCACCTCAAGAGCATCTCCAGACGCAACATAAGATGTCTTTCCTATCTCAGATATTGCGGTTATGTTCACGTCAAGCACAACAGGCTCTCCGATATCGACCCTGAAGCTGCCAGTGATAGGCTGCAATGCATTGCCTGCATCATCCCTTGAGCCTGCACCAGGAGTCAGGTAAAGAGGAGTGTTGCTTTCCTTATCTGTGCTTATGGTATACCACTTGCATGTCCAGCCAGGCACGCACTCATTAGGATAGATAATGCCCTGTCCTGCTCTCCATGCATTGAAGTCAAGGAACACATTCTTGTTCGCAAAGCCAGAACCATCCTCCTGGATATCCATATAGATGGAATTGTTCTCTGCCTTAACCCAATACATGCCCTTGTCATCCTGATTATCACCATAGAAACTTGACACAACTGGAGGGGTGTTGTCGAAAGCGACCTGGACAGGCCTTGTCTCGTCAAGCTCATTGAGATATTCATCCATACCCCTGACCTTGACAGATATTGTCCTCGCGCTTGACACGATGAGGAAAAGGCCTGACATGCTGCACTCATACTCATTCTCTCCTGTCTTGTCGCAGTTCAGCTCAAGGTCGCTGAACAACTGCTGGTGATCAGGCCTGTCGCTCAGCTGTGAAGCGTCCACCCTCAACATATCACGCACATCATCAGGATTGTCTGGATCGACAAGAGCAGAATCCTCGAAAATCTTTATCTTGAGTATGACATTGCCCATCGGCTGTCCATTAGTGTACAATATAGGATCATCATTGATATCAAACAGACCTGCCTCGATTATCTCAGGAGGCTTTACATCGATGAAAACATCATCGCACGCTGTGCTGGACTGGCCGAGACGGTCAGTCGCTTCAAGACATATGTGCTTTGTCGCTACCTCGCCTGGCACAGCAAGCCCTGTGAGGTTAACCTCACCTGTCTGTGCGCATGCAGTGTCAAAACCAGTCTTTGCACCGACAACAAGACCTGCTACAGTGAATTTCAGGCTCTGCAGGCCAGAGCATTTGCCAGCGCACACAGGCAGTGAGCATGCTTCATCAGTTATTTCATACCTTGCAGCTACAATGCCGCCAGGCTGAGGTATGTATTCAGTAGGGCCAATTGTCGGAGGCATGCCGTCGATAGTGACAGATGCTGTCACTGGTGTTGATATAGGAAGTCCAGTGGCGCCAAACACCTGCAAAGTAAAGTCAAGCACGCCAAAGTCAGCAGGGAGCGGCACTTCAGGATACTCATTCAAGCACTCAAAGGTCATGGTTACCGGGTCGACAATATTACAGTCAAACGGCTGGGTAGGGTCCTCAAGAACCTTGACCTGTCCAGAAGCAAGATGAGCAACCTCAGGAGCTGTGACAGAAACATTCACGACAGTGATGTCAAACTTTGCCCTGAAGCCAGGGATCTTGTCATTGCCATACACCTGTATAGGAGGATTGATGAACGCTGCAAGAGCGACTGAAGAATAGATAGGAAGAGTCAGGACTAGGAAGATCATCATGCTCGCGATTGTCATTATCCTTTTTCTCATCTTATCCAGTCAGGCTCAAGCTCATGCCTGTAGACGGTAGTGAAATGAGCATGCAAGCCGAGCTGCTCAAGGTCAGGACCGACCCCTATATCAGACGAGTGGGTCACTGGCAATGGGAAGCGCAGTATCTTGAAGCGTACCTGCCTGCTCTCCTGCAGGTCAGACGGCTCTATCACAAGATATCCTGTCTCTTCATTGAACTCAACACCACCGGAGTTCCATCTCTCAAACACAGTCTCGTTTATCGTCACAGTCTTGTCATCCTTGAAAGGGATATCAAATGTCTTTTTCTCCTCTGGTATGCGCACCTCCTGGTTCAGCACTATATATCCCTTGGCCTCATAGGTTCCAGGAGCTATCAGCATCTCAACAGGACCTGATGTTGCATTGTACATCAAGAAAGCTGTGTAATCGCCATACTCATCATCATCCACTCTGTTGAATGTCATCATAGCGCTCTCTTTCGGGAGCAAAGAAGCAGAAGGTATGCCCGGCGGCAGGATATAGCTACCCCTATCAGGTACGAGAGGGATCGGGACAACCGTAGCATTGATCATGGTGATAGGTATCATATTGAATTCATAATCAGCAGGCTCGTCAAGCAATGCATTGAACGGCCTCTTGATAGGCAGGTAGTTGTCCTTGAATATCTTTATCTCACCGACACCGACAGGGAAATTAGCAGAGAGGACTGTCCTTCCATCCTCAGTGAATTCAGTGAAGCCGACAAAGCATATCTCATCGCCAGCAATGAAGTCAACCTTTGCCCTTCGTATAGGATAGTCAGTGTACATCTCGCTCAGGTCGATTGTTATGAGTCCGCTGTTGCGCTGGTTCTCGTCACACAGGTAAGAATCTACAGGAGGCCTGGGCAATGAAAAGAAAGAGGCATTCATGACCTGGTTGTTCCTCACATTAGCCTCAAGAGCAAAGTTGAACTTGAATCCCTCTCCATTGAAAGCAAGAGGGTCGGTGAGCATCACGACAACAGGGTACGACACATCATACAGGAATTCATAGCGGTTCATGCCGAGCAGGTCGAACAAAGGAGCGGTGAGAGCAGGGCCGATCTCCTCTGGCTTGAGCACCTCTTCATCATTGATGTTCAGGTAGATAGGCCACCAGTCAAGATAGGCCATCCTTGCCTCGAGGAAAGGGAATGACCTGTTCTGGCTGGGATACAGCAATGTCTTGTCCATGATGCCAGTGCCTATCCTGTCATATTTCCCTGTCTCAAGGTCAAACATCACATTCCTCTGGTAATTGGAAGTGCCTATGACCTGGATCATCCTGATTCCAGGCGGAAGCACATGAGACTCAAGCCTATCCCTTGTCTCGGTCGTGGTCCATATCATGAAATCGCCAGGGCTGAAGGTGTAATGGCCTGTGGGCGGAATCCTCTTAGTGCTGACAGGCTTGGAATACATTGAGATGAGGTTCAATGTATGCTCGCCAAGGAAATTGACAGATATCTCATAATCAGTTATGTCCGACGCAAGATCATATGCATCCTTTATCTTAACATCAAGCTTTGTGAAGAACTGCTCTATCTCTATGCTCCTGTCCTCTCTTGTCACTTCGATAGGATATTTCAGCAGGACAAGCGCTTCGCGCTCAGCGACCCTGAAGTCAGGCTCCATGTCACCGAGCTCTGTTATGCCAAAGCCCTGCTCACGGAAGGCTGCAAAACCACCAAGGCATTCAGGCATCTTCCTCTTGATGTATGTGTCAAGCTGGCCTTCGATAGATGATTCTCCTCCAGTCCTCTTGTACAGTGCAGGCCTGTTGCTGTCGAACTCACAGCCAGACAGGCAGTCATTAGGGGATGACATGTACCACCAGTACGGCAGCAGAGCAGAGCTTCCCTCGACTATTATAACTGTGTCAGACTCTGTAGGGAACAATCCTCCACTGAAGACCTTGCCATAGGCACTGTCTTGCGGATCAATGTAGCCGCCATGCGCACCCATCGATTGTATTCCTTCTTTTGTTATCTGCTGCAGGCAGTCCTCTACAAATATCTTGATAGGCTGGGCCTCTAATGGCACTTCCTCGACTGTCGGGACAAACTCCTCTGGTATTCCTTCCACGATCTGGCCTCTTATGTAAAACAATAATGCAGTTGAGAACAGGAGGATTATTCCTACTATCATGAACACAGTTATCTGCGCCTTCCTGTTCAGACCTCTTTTTTTGATCATCAACATCTTATTTTGAAATTGACCTCTTGCAGGTGAATTGGTAAAAATCAGACTCTATGCTGTCGCATATCTGGATGAGCTCTGCTTCTGGGCGCTCATACTCGCTCATCGCAGTTGCTATGACGAGCAGGCAGACATCTTTTTCAGGACCGTACTTCATCTCGCAGAGCAACTGGCCCTTGTAATAGTCGCCCTTGAGCTCTTCGACTGTCTGGTCTATCATCCTGGTGGTGTCCTTGTAGAACTGCACGCCAAGAGTGCCGCCGATAAGGAGGGCTACGGCCCAGAACGTGATGATGGTGTAGAGGAATACCTTATCCCTATGATGCAAAGGACGTTCCTTGAACTGCTCGACATAGAAGTATTTCTTCTCATGCAGTATGTACCAGACAATCACGATGTTCATTACGACCAATGAGATGAAAGACAAGAGCAGGAGATTCCTGAATGTGGGATGCTCTGCAGCATCAAAGAGCATCAATGAGATGAATGCATTCAATGCAGTGAAGCTGAAGAACACTATCGACAGGTCGAATGAATATGACTTTCTTTTCCAGAACCCGTATATCATCAGGAAGACTATCGCGAGCAGTACACTGTTTATGACCAGCGCGCGGGTGCCTGTCACCATCTTGCCGAACAGGATCGTTGTCGGGAATGTGACGCCGTAGATGAAAGAGATGATGTAAAGCAATGCGAGGAATGAGAGATATCCTATGAGGAACCTTATGCCTGTGGGAACGCGATACTTGCCCCTGTGGATAGGTGATGGGAAATAGAACTCCTCAACAAGCTCATGAGGTGGCTTGCTGATCTTCTCCTCTACCTTCGGTCTTGAGATTATCCTGAGTCTTTTTTTCTTTGCTTTAGGCTTTCCTGCTTTTGCTGGCTTTCGCTTTGCCTTTGCTCTTTTAGAACTAGGTTTCTTCGTTTTCCTGACTCTGCTCTTGTGTTTAGCCTTACCTCTTTTTCTGGCCATCAAATACCCACGCTCTTTTATTAATGGTTGTTATCTGCTGTACAGTGTAAACCCCGAACTTTCACTAGTTAACTACACCCCTACAGAACACAACCGAATAGATTTTAATTTATAAATGTTTCTCTTTTATTTATAAATCCTGCCTTTATATTAATTAGTGCAGAATCCTGTTTTTTCGACGAGAAACTACTGGAAAGTGAAGAATCATCTGATCTTTGCACCCTTGCCTATGCCTTTTGCTATGACAAACTCAACAGCGGTTTTCAGCTTTTTCTTGAAATTCTCGCAGATAATCTGGCCTTCTTCATCCACTGTAAGCTTGATCTTGGCAAACTCATCGATGTCCAGCTGCCTGAACTCCTTGACATTATGCACACCCCTAACTGTCACTTCATCACCAGGGTCTGAACTTGAGGCTTCAAGCAGGACAACCTTATTACCATCATCAGCTGCAAGGAGCATTCCATTGCTCTCGATGCCGCGCAGCTTTGCAGGCTTCAGGTTGCAGACAACAATGATGTGCTTTCCGATGATGTTCTCTCTTGGGATGTATGCCTTCAGACCTGCCACGAGCTGTCTCTTTTCTGTGCCGAGGTCGACCTGCACGACATACAGCTTTCCAGCGTCAGGATGATCCTCGACCTTTTCCACTTTTGCGACTCGGAGATCAAGAGGGAACTCATCTAATTTCTCAACAGGCTTTTCCTTTGGCCCTGGTTTCTTTTTTCCAGCGAACTTGTTTTTCAGTTCTTTTATCTCCTTATCTTCGAGCTTGCGGAACAAGACCTTTGGCTCATTGATATTGTGGCCTGGATCGATATCAAGATGCATCTTGTACTCAATCGTCTTCTCTCCAGCGTCGAGATTCAGCTGCCTGAATATCTCTTTAGAGGTAGAGGGCAGGAACGGCTCGACAAGGATCGCAAGGTTCCTCACAAGGTTGCAGCAGACATTTATGACGGTTGCGCAGCGCTTTTTGGTCTCTTCATCCTTTATCAATCTCCATGGCTCATTCTCCTGGAAATATTGGTTTCCCAGACGGGAGATGTTCAGGACCTCTCTCAATGCGTCGCGCTCCTTGACAGACTCGAGGAGCTCGATGTAACTCTTTATTGAATTTCCCACCTCTGAAATGAGCTTGTCATCAGAGGATTCCAATTCTGCACCAGGCACCTTGCTGTCAAAATGCTTCTGGGTGAACGTCAATGTGCGGTTTATGAAATTACCCAGATTAGCGAGGAGCTCATTGTTGTTCTTGTCCTGGAAATCCTTCCAGCTGAAATGAGTATCAGCGCCTTCAGGCCTGTTCGCGAGAAGGTAATAACGCCAGACATCAGCAGGTATTCCTGAAGCTTTTGCATCGTCGCCATACAC
>JAHWIS010000019.1 GCA_019322385.1 Candidatus Woesearchaeota archaeon | reverse complement strand
GCTTGGGCAAGAACTCATAATCTAATGCAACCTCATTCCTGAATAAAGACTCATCCCCCCTGAGCATATCCTTAAAAAGAGTCATGAGAAGGAAAAAAGAAAGGGTATTTTAAAAACCTTGTGGTGAGGGGTTTAAAAACTCATTTCAGCTTCTGGCCGCAGTTAGGGCAAAACTTGAACATATGATGGAGCTTTACATGGCAGTTTGAGCACCTTATGATCGGGGTGTGGTGTGCTGTCGGGTGTTTTGCGTGCGGGTGGTGCTTGTGTGCTGGCTTGTGCGGCTTGTGCTTTGCTTTGTGCGCAGGGTGATGCGCACGATGATGAGGATGCTTTGCCTCTTTCTGCTGCTTTATGATGATCTTGAAGAAACCGATCAATATGAATATCGCTCCTGCAAATATGAACAAAGAGAACTTAGCTATGTCCTGCATATTGATGCCTACAAAAACAGACATCAGTATCATTCCAGCGCCTACTATTATGAATACAGAAGCTGGTATCTTCTTCTGAGTCATTGTTCACCTATTTTTTTGCGACAAGCCTTTCCATGTTGTTCATGTAAGGCCTCAAGACCTCTGGAATCGTGACAGAACCATCATCATTCTGATAGTTCTCTAGTATAGCGACCATGATCCTTGATGTGGCAAGCACTGTGTTGTTCAAGGTGTGCAGGACCTCGCGGGTTCCGTCATTCTTTATGACCTTGATTCCAAGGTTCTGCGCCTGGAAAGCAGTGCAGTTGGAAAGTGAAGTGACTTCACCATAATCCTCTGTTGTCGGGCGCCACACCTCGATGTCTGCAGATTTTGACTTCCACAAGGCAAGGTCTCCAGAGCAGATATCAAGCACGCGGTAAGGCAGGCCCAATGCCTGCATCAATTCCTCTGATGCCTGCAGCATCTCATCATAATACCTGTAAGAATCCTCAGGCTTGCAGAAGATGAACATCTCGACCTTGTTGAACTGGTGTGTTCGCCAAAGGCCTTTCTCATTGATGCCGTGCGAGCCGATCTCTTTCCTGAAGCACATTGAGTAAGCAAAATATTTCTTTGGCAGATCATTCTCTGCAATAGCCTCATTGGTATGCATGCCAAGCAATGAATGCTCGCTAGTGCCAATAAGGCAGAGGTCAGCCTCATCTGTCTTGTAGATGGACTGCTTGAATCCTTCCAAGTCCATTGAAGCAGCAAGTATTGACTCATGTATCAAAAGAGGAGGCTCGATATACTGATAGCCTTTCTGGAGCATGTGATCTGTCGCAAACCTGATCAAGGCCTGGTTGAGAAGACCAAGATCACCTCTCAGAAAATAGAATCCATTGCCAGATGTCTTTGCGCTTGAATCAAAATCAGCAAGACCAAGCTTTTCGCAGAGCTCGACATGGTTCTTGATAGGGAAACCGAATCCTCTTGGCTCACCCCATTTACTTATCTCCTTGTTCTCAGACTCATCCTTGCCGATAGTTACAGAATCATGCATGATGTTAGGGATTCCTGACAGTAACTTCAATATCTCCTGCTTCAGTGTCTTTACCCGCTCTTCAGAATCCTTGATCTTCTGCGGGATGTCCTTTGCCTGCGCAAGAAGCTCTGTTATGTCCCCGCCCTGTTTCTTTGCCTCGTTTATCTTCTGCGTCACCTGATTCCTTTCATGACGCAACTTCTCTGCCTCCTGCAGTAACTTGCGGTATTCCTCATCATTCTTCAGAAGATCGTCAACTATCCCTGTATTCTCCATAGACTTCTTTTTCATGTTCTCCTTGACAATGTCAGGGTTTTCGCGGATGAACTTGATGTCGAGCATTGTATCTCACCAATTACGTTTAGGTTATTTAAAGATTACCCATAAATTCTAATCTCTTCCCCTCTGTTCTTTGCCTTTAATAGTACTTTACCTATGTTGTTGTCTTTTCTTATCTTGACCATTGCTCTCTTGCCGACATGGAGCTCTACAAGGAACTCATCACCGACATAGACATCAAGGTCGCGGTTGGCAAAGCTTGAATCGACATACAGCTCAATAGACTTGCGCTTTATGTTCAGCTCATAAGGGACTTCTTCGCCAGAAGGCTGTTTGGATTCCCTGAGCGCTCCGCCTTCCAGGGGCTGGACATCGATATGCACGCCAAGCTGTTTCTGTATCTTCTCGATGTTCTTTCCCTGCTTGCCTATAATGCTTGCGATAGAACTCTCAGGCACCTTCACAATAGCCTTGCTCTCTGAAGGGAACTCGACAACAACAGAGTCAGCATATCTCTGCATCACCCTTTCTACTTCTTTTT
>JAHWIS010000018.1 GCA_019322385.1 Candidatus Woesearchaeota archaeon | reverse complement strand
TGAGATAATCAACGGCACGAACCTGATCGTTGTATATTTCAATAACTATGGTGATGACTACTGGGGCGAGAACGACGAGATAATATACTCTGACCCTATAAACAATGCAAGCGGCTCGTCTTATGTCGAGGTGAACTACACATCACCCCCTGCCCTTCCTTATGGTGTGATAGAGATCAGGCTTATTGAGGAGTTCGGGGGCATACCTAACTATACAAAGGACACGAACTTCTCTTTCCCTCCAGAATCTGAGGGGCCAAGCAGTGTCTTTGTGCATCCTGTAGAACAGTATTCCTACATAACCCGTGTCTATTCAGACACAGGTTATCCTCCTGGAAACCTTGTCTTTGAGTCGCCTTCAGTAAGGGCTGTGCCGAGCTCTGTCTATATCCCTCTCGAGACCTTGGACACCACGCCATTGATCGACAACTACGTGCGAATTAGAGAAGAGTCATGGAATGAAGTGCTGCCTAACAGCACTGTCGACTATGGATTCTACATCAAGGGCTTTGTAGGTTATGGAGGGGTGTTCTCTTCATTTGGCGAGGCGATCGATGATGCGATTGCCCGTCTGCAGGACGTCCTCGGCGTCTATGTCAATGCAAGCGACCTCATAATAGAGAACACGACCATGTCTGGCGTGCCTTCATTATGGGGGCCTGCTGTCGCAGAGGTGAGGGTGTGGGATTGAGCAGTCTTCAGAAGGACAAGAAAGGGATATTCTTCACGCTCATAGCTGTCAGCCTGCTTGGGATAATACTTTTCTCATATAGCATAACATATTCTTACTCTTTGCAGGAGAAGGCCAGCATCATTGAGACAAGGGTCGATACGATGAACCGTTTCCTGCACAGCGTCGATTCTGACATGGAAAATGCGATCTACATCTCAGGCTACAGGTCGATAGTTGGGCTTACTGATTACCTCACGACCAACGCTACGTATGTGTCGAACGCAAAAGATTCATTGATGGAGCTTTTCCTGAACGGCACTGTCGAGGGATACAACTCTTCATTGATGGCGAACAACACATTCCCTCATTGGATGGAGAAGATACAGGAAAAAGGCAACGAGATAGGGATAAACCTGACGATGAGCGTGACCGGGATTGATGTCTACCAGGCAAGCCCTTGGAGTGTCAGGTTCTCTGTAGACGCGACAGTGAACCTCAGCGACCAGAAATCCACAGCATCATGGTCTCAGCAGAAGTCTCTCTACTCAGATGTATCTATTTTGGGTTTTGAGGATCCCTGGTATGCGCTTCACACGAATGGTATGGTTGTGAAGAGGATAAACCAGACGTTCTATGACGGGAACTTCAGCTACAATAACGATACATCTAACCTGCGTGATCATGTCAAGCAGACATACTACATCGCTTTCAATGCATCTCCGAGTTTCATCATGCGTTTCGAGGACAACCACAACGCAAGTGTCTATGGCATAGAGAGCCTCGTCAACAAGACAGAGATCATGAACTACTGCTCTTTGGCAACGAGCTCAGTCGACACGATCTGCTGGCAGCAGGACTCTTTGATACCTACCTACAGGGTCCAGGGCATGAACGACAGCAATTTCAAGATCGACAATGAGACAAATGACGCGGGCATAGGCAGGGTCCAGCGTTATGGATTGGAGGATGTTATCTACTGAAGATGGTCCATAGAAAAAGGCTCAACCGCAAGGCGCAGGCAGCTACAGAATTCATACACACCTATGGGTGGGTGATACTTGCGATCATAGTGCTGGGAGGAGCCATGTTGTACTATAACACATCAAGGGCAACTTATTTCCTGCCCCTGGAGTGTTCGTTCCTTTCAGGCGTCAACTGCCTTGATGCAGATGTAGACCAGACCTTGCTCTCTATAGTTGTTGTCAATGAGTTCGGTTTTGTAATGAGCAACATAACTGCCAATATGACAGGCACTTGCAACAGCACAGCCAACACCACAGATGGCAATCCATACGGCAATCTTAACGTGCTCCTTGCTAACCAGCAGACCTTGTATGTGTTTGAGTGCCAGAACATTAGCGGCATGCGCGTGACAGAGCACATAACCTTTGGTTACCGAAATGTCGAGACAGGCCAGGAGCACATCAAGAAGGGAAAGCTTGAATACTCTCCTACTGGCTGAATTTTAGCGTTTTACACTTAATTTGAATCAAAAAAACACCAAAACATTTTTAAATGAATCAGCCTTGGTTTAAGGCTACGGGGTATTAATGGCGGGAAAAAAGAGTGTGATCGAGACAGGTGTAGATAAATTGGTTAAGCTTGTCTCTGAGTACAAGAAGATTTCTGTCAAGGATGCTGCCAAGGAGCTCGGCGTATCTGTCTCAAGCGTTGAGGAGTGGGCTGATTTCCTTGAGGAAGAGGGCATCATCAGCATCCAGGCAAAGTTCGCTACTGTATATCTTGTTGAGAAGAAGTTGAGCAAGAAGGACCTTGTAGAGAAGGTCAAGACAGTGCGCGCAGAAAAAGAGTCCTTTGTCAGGCGTATAGAGAGTTCGATAAACGCATTGGAGCGAGATCATGAGGAGATCAAGCTTATCGATTCTGAGTTCAAGCAGATAAAATCCTTGCTTGAGGATAAGTTCCTTAAATTGAGCAAGAAGCTGGACAAGCTTGAGGATTTCAAGAAGAGCCATCACCAGATAGGTGTGAGGTGCAATGAGCTTGAGAAGGATTATGAGGAGAAGCTGAAGAATCTTGACTCGAAGCTGAAGAAGGAAGAGAGGTCCTACAGGGAAGTGCTCGCAAAGGTCGAGGAGGAGCTGGAGAACATAAAGAAGGAAAGGGATAAAGTGACACATATGATAGATACAGAGAAGGACCTTCACTTACAGGTCGAGCATCTCAACAAGCAGATCGGGCACATAAGGGATGAGATAGAGAAAGAGAACAAGCAGCTGGATATTGACGATCAGCGCCTGAAGAAGTCTGCAGACGCAGCAGAGGGGATAAAGAAAGACATAGAATCAACTTCAAAGGATCTTGACGAGGTCTCAAAGCAGTTCACTGCCTCGCGCAAGGAGATAGAGTCCATGGAAAAGACATTCCTTAAGGATGTTGAGAGCCTTAAGACAGGAGATCTTGATAAGATAGGCTCTTACAAGGAGAGCAGGGAGGTCGTTGACAGGTTCAGGAAGTTCTTTGACCAGACAAGGGAGATTGAAGGCCTTATCCATAAGGCTGAGAAAGAGGAGGAAGAGCTTAAGGAGCATTTTGAGAAGCTTGCCAAGAAGGTGCAGGCATTCACTGCCGTGACCTCTGTGCCTGAGATCAAGAATGAGATGGGCTCTTTGCAGAACGAGCTTGCAGAGATAGAGTCGCGGAAGAAACTTCTTGCTGTCCAGCTGATGAAGCTGAGGAATGTTGTACGATCAGTAATCAAGTAAAAAAAGAGGAATAAAAATGTCTAAGAAAAGATCCAAGTCGCGTCATGTGAAAAAAGCCAGGAGACCTGCTGCAAAAAAGAGCCCTGAACCTGCGGTGAAGTCAGGGGTGGTTGAGACATATAGCTTCAAGTCGCTGGACGTCCCTGTGAGGGTCACGATAAAGAAGACAAAGGAGGATTACGTCCCTATCTACTCGCTTGATATAGCAGACATAAGCAAGACAACGCAGCTGATCCTTGAGAAGATAAGGGAGGAGCTTATCAGGGCGGTCAATCTCGGCATGATCGATATACGCGACGCAAGGCAGCGGGGAGCCATCGAGGACAAGTTCTCTGAGACCATAAACACATTGATCAACAAGTACTTCCCTAATGCCACAGCGAACGAGAGGAACTTCATGACGACCTATCTCATCCAGAGGAGCCTTGGCATGGGGACCATAGAGATACTCAATGACGACCATATGCTTGAGGAGATCGTTGTCAATTCTTCAAAGGATTCTGTCTGGGTATATCACAAGACACGCGGCTGGCTGAAGACGAACGTATCGATCAATACAGAGGAGAAGATAAAGCATTTTGCTGTCACGATCGGCAGGAAGGTGGGCAGGCAGCTGAGCATACTCGAGCCGTTGCTTGACGCGCACCTTGCAGAAGGGGATCGAGTCAACGCTACGCTGTATCCCATATCCACGGACGGCAACACCCTCACCATCCGGCGCTTTTCCAGGGATCCCTGGACAATAACGCATT
>JAHWIS010000017.1 GCA_019322385.1 Candidatus Woesearchaeota archaeon | reverse complement strand
AGAATAGATGATCTCCCTTGATATCTCGTCGATATCTTCCCTCATCTTGTTCAGCTTCACCAGTTTCTTTGCATGTGCCTTTTCCAGCTCAGTCACCCTTGAGCTGAGCATCTTTGCAAATGCCTTTGTCTCTTTCTTCATCTCGTCATTTGCTTTCTTGACCATGATTGTAATCATCTCAGAAAGTCTCTTTTTCGCTGCAATCTCCACCATTGTCTGCTCGTGTGTGCTGTGCATGTCTTCAATATGCTTGCTCATGCTGTCCAGCATTTTCTGTCGTCCCTGTTTTACTCCTTTGATCAGGATTTCCTCTGCAAACTTTGCTTGACCTGTCTTCTCGAGAAGCTTGATAATTATATGGCTCTTGCCTTGTTTGATAAGCATTTCTTCGAATGCCTTGAAGTTATCCCAATTATCTGTCTCTGTCTTGTTAGGGAATCCTGCCTCTTTCCTGAATTCCTCAGTGCTCTTTCCGATTTTTTTCGAGATGCTTTGTTCGAAATCCACCATCCCTTTAGGGCTTGGCGGCGGTAACCTCAGCTTTGAATCGATAAGTGTCCATATCATTGCTGCAGTCTTGAAATTGTCAAGCTCTGTGAATTCAGGAACATCTTTCTCAAGGATGGCTTTTGCTACAGATGTTTCCTTGAATCTTGTAGCTGTTACAAGAAGATCGTTGAACTCTTTCCTGAAATCATCAATCGCTTTGGGTGTGAGCTGATCTGCTGCACGCATCAGCTTTTCATAGTGGTGATATCTTTCCCAATCAAGTATCTCCCCTTTTGTCATCTTTTTCTGTAGTTCTTCATCGAACTTGACTAGCTTTTCTGAGAATGGATGCTTGTCTCCTCTTTTCTTCTCGATATCTTTTAATGATGCTATTGTCCTGTCGATGTTTCTTTCACCTTTCTCAAAGAAGAAATGGATAAAATTCCTTATCACAAAGTTGTATTTCTCTATCTCTTCAAGATGCACAGCCTCCATGCCATCAAAGCCTTTCTTGAACTCATCCTTGTGGATCTCTATCTGATGATACAGCTCTTCCTGTACCTGTGCGATGAATTCACGCATCTTTTTCATTTCTTCTGGGCTTATTGCTTTCATTTTATACGTCTGTGGGTGGTGTAACAGGTCTTTCCTCATGCTTTGGTGCTTCTGCAGGTGCTGCTACGCCTGTCTCTTTTTTTGCCTCTTCCCGCAGCTTTGCTACTTCTGAGAGGAGCAGTTCATTTCGCATCCTTTCAAGGACCTCAATTTCACCCAATATCCTCTTTAGCTCTCCAGGTCTCTGAGGTTTTCTTCTGAGTTCTTCATTGTAAATGTTCCACAGCCTTGCGATGCTTTCATCTATCTTCCTCTCTGCTGATATCTTCTTGTCCAGCTCTTTTGGAGTGAGCCATTTCTTGATCCTCTTGCCGATCCATGGCAGTTTTTCGAGGAATCCTGCCTGCTTAAGCCAGGCCTTTCCATAGCTGCCTTGTTCCTCGAGCTGCCGGATCTCTTCCTCTTGTTTCCGGTTCACATGATCTCTCCAATTCCTGCCGACACCTTTCCTTGCCATGAAGCTGTAGATCACTCCGACGATGATGCCGATCAAGAGGTTCCTGAATATGATTGTCATGTCAATGTCTGCTGCGGCATATTCTGCCCCGAATAATGATGTTCCGAGCATGTTGAGTATGAGCTGGACGAATGCGAACGCAATTCCAAATGCAAGTCCTTTTTTCATGCCTGACTGGTCTTTCTCGTCTGACATTGTCTTGCTCATTGCAGCGCCGATCAGCACCACTGCGATCCAGCCGCCAGTGACAAGTAGCATGTTTTTGGTCGTGCCATTGTTTGCGATAAGGCCTGCAAACATCATTGAGAGTATTATAGGGAACCATTTGCCTCCTCCAGCACCCATCTTATCAAAGCCGAACCTCTCTCCATATACATTGAACATAAGGTAAAGTAGGAGGAATGCTACTATGAATGCGGGAAGCCCTGCACCGCTCTGGTTTGTGCGCAGGATTGCTTGCCTGCAGACTGTCTCTTCCCTGACCTGCGTGAAGTATGCGCCGGTCCCTGAGCAGTCTCCTGTCGACACAGCGGCCCTAGGGCCGATGAGGAAACGCGTGAACCTGTCCAGCTGCTCTGTCTTCCACATGTACTGCGGAACACCTCCTGCAAGTATCTTGCTGGCGATGAGCAATGCAATTACGACTAGCAGTATGTACATGATTGCTTTCTGCGTATTATCAGAACCTATCTTGTCTTTCAGCAGGAACGTGAAAAGCAGGAAGCCGATGATGAATATGATGAGAGCATTCACCCAATAAGCGCCGCTCTTGACATATTTGCTGGCTTTAGACCAAGTGTTTTTGATCCTGTCCATTGCAGCTGCTTCAGCAGCGTCAGCAGTGATTGTGAACAGCACGAGTACTATCAACAGCAGTAGAAGGATCCTCTTCGCATTCCATGAATTTTCAGTACTGCTCATAATCCTCCAAGCTCTTTGAGTGTTTTCTCGTCAGGGGTCTCACTGAACTCGATGTTGCTGAACATCAGCCTGCACCATTGCTTGAGAACAGGGTTTGCAAAGTCGAAAGTCGTTCCTGTCTTTGTGATCAGGTCTACCTCGACCAGACGCTCAAGAATGCTCTTTGTGACAGGGCCTGACCTGTAGACAAGCCTGGCGATCTCTGTCAGTCTCAAGGGCTGGTTTTGGGAAACTGCCTTGAGGATAGTCTTCAACAGAGCCTCCCCTCTTGCCCTGTTGAGTGAATCGGTAAACAACTTGCTGCAGTAAGAATATGAAGGTGAGTCGGAGTTTGCCAGCTCTGATGCGATTATATAATTTATGAGATGGATATTCTTTTGCGTGTCTGATGACTTCTCTTTCTGATATCTTGATGCTGTTTCTTTGACAATGAGCGGAAGCCCTGCGCTTAGGCTGTGGACTTCTTTAGTTATCCTGTCATCTGTCTTCCCAGCGATCTTTTCGAACAGCTCTTTTGTCTCTTGGGGGGTGAAGGAAGACATCTCGACAACCGCTGGAATGAATTTCTTCAGGAGGTTCTTCATGAGATTGACTGCTGATGAAGCGAGAATGAATGAAGAGCGGGTGTTTTTCTCTATTGAATCAAAGAAAATGCCTAATATGTCCTTGATCTGCGAGAAATTATTGAGCTTAAGCAGCTCTTCAAAATTATTTATTGCTATTGTCAGGCTCTTGCCCTGCTCTGCTGCGAATTCTTCTGCAAACATGAAGGCGGATTTAAGGATCAGTTCCTGATTTGGTCTGATTTTTTGGAGTTCATTGTCTATTTTGCTGATTATTCCGCTGCACTTTGCTCCAAGCTTGAGCTGTTTTAGCTTTTCTATTGTCTTGTATTCAAGCAGTTCAGCTGGTTTCTTGGATAGATGAAGAAAACAGATTGTTCCGATGAAATCAACTGCAAAGTTCTCTGGAGAGAGGCTCAGTTTCTTCAGGTCAATGTATATTACATTGTGTTTTGCTGCAAAGTGCTTTAGCAATGTTGTGCGGCCAAAGCCAGAATTGGCAAGTATTGCTGCTGTCTTATTCTTTGTAATAGAGCCCTCAAGCTGCTTTAGATAAGAATTCCTGCCTGTGAATAGCTTTTTCTCTTTGTCTGTGTAGTTCGGCTGCAGCATTTAGTGATCTCTGAAAGTTGTTTACCGATTGGTATATATTCTATTTGGAATATTTAAATGTTGCGTTTGAACAAAAAAAAGCCCTTCCAGGTTTAGGGGGTGGAAGGGCTATCTTTGGAGATCACGGCAAGGGCCGCGTTAGCTAGTGTCAATTGGTATATATTTTAATTGACAGTTATTCCAATTGGTATACTGATATTTAAAGCTTTTGTTTTGGTTTTAAATGTGTTTTTGTTATTTGGTATATATGCAGAATGGTATAGATATATTTAGGTTTTGCGGTTTTTTATGCTGGCGGCATTGGGCTGGGTGGCTTAGCAAAAATTTATAAACAAGCCACAAATCCCTGCAATTTGGTGTTTATCATGGAATGTGTTATAGTCAATTTCAAGGGAAGTCATCATACGCAGTCTGACAATCAGATGATTGTGCAGGCTTCTGGTGTTGATAGCAAGGAGAAGGCAGAGAAGCTTGTGGGCAAGAAAGTTGTGTGGAGCTCATCTGCTGGCAAGGAGATCAAAGGAGAGGTAAGGTCTGCGCATGGTAACAAGGGCGCTTTGCGAGTTCTGTTTGAGAAAGGCATGCCAGGACAGGCACTTGGCACAAAAGTCAAGATCGAATAAATATTTTTATAAATAGTATCTAGTTCTGCTCAGACAACGGGCCCTTAGCCACATCAAATGGTTACGCTCATTTGATACGCAAGGCTAAGGACCATTTCGCCAAGGCTCAATGGT
>JAHWIS010000016.1 GCA_019322385.1 Candidatus Woesearchaeota archaeon | reverse complement strand
ATCAAGCTCCCTATAAAGTATTTTGCAGACGACCCTAACAATATCAAATTCAGGCCATTGGAGTTCCCAGAAGAGATAACTGCATTGCAGATTCTATCCAAGCACCCTGCAGGCAGGGAATATGGCCATCTTCTTGAGGGAAAAGAAAAGTTTCCATTCTTTGCAGATGCAGACAACAATATCCTTTCAATGCCTCCTATAATCAATTCCCATATGACAGGAAAGATTACAGAGGAAACAAAAGAGGTTTTCATCGAATGTTCTGGCTTTGATTTCAACACCTGCAATATCTGCCTTAACATAATCGTGACTGCCTTGGCTGACATGGGCGGAGAACTCTACTCCATGGACCTCGAATACCCTGACGGAAAAAAGACAACTCCAGACCTTGAGCCGAGAAAGATAAAGCTTGATGTTCCATTCATCAACAAATGGCTCGGCCTGAACATATCAGAGGACCAGATGGCCGATCTTCTTTCCATGATGGGCCATGGCTTTGATTCTGGCTTTGTATTAGTCCCTGCTTACCGTGCAGATATCTTGCACATGGTGGACCTTGCTGAGGATGTCTCGATCGCTTATGGCTATGACAAGTTCGAGCCGGACATACCTAATGTTGCGACGATAGGTGAAGAGGCAGAGATAGAGATTCTCAAGAGAAAGGTTTCTGAGATACTTATTGGCCTTGGCCTGCTAGAGACAAATACATACAACCTGACCAATGCTGATGACCAGAACATCAAGATGGGCATAGATATCCCTCTTGTTGAGCTTGAGAGCGCCGTCAATATCGAGTATAATGTGCTTCGCGCATGGATGATTCCCTGTCTCATGAAGGTATTGAAGGATAACAAGAGCACTGAATATCCACAGAACATATTTGAGACAGGCACCTGCTTCAAACTGGATGCAGAGCTTGAGACAGGGGTCAGTGAATTCTCACGCCTTGCAGTCGCGCTTTGCGGTCCTGATGCTGATTTCACAAGGATAAAACAGGTCTTTGACTGCCTGATGTCTGCATTAGGTATTGAATATGATTCAAAAGAGGCAGAGCATCCTTCTTTCATCCCTGGAAGGGTAGCTCGCATTTCTGTAGCTGAAGAAAGCGTTGCATACATAGGGGAACTCCATCCACAGATATTGTCAGAATGGGATCTTGAGATGCCTGTAGCATGCTTTGAACTCAACATTACAGAGGTTTTTAAGGCTTTAAAAAGCCAACCATAAAGTTTTAAAAGGTTGATGAACTTCTTGTCTAGCTGTTGGGGTAAAGTTAGACATGGTTAAGAGGAAGGCAAAGTCAAAGACTAAATCTAGGAGTATCCAGCTGAAGAGGAACTCCAGAAGGTCTTCTAGGAGGAAGCGTTATTCATATAGGCGCCCCGCTGGTATTGGTGATTTTCTTGATAGGACAATCTCTGTCCGCTCGCTTGTGAAATACAGCAGCATAACACTTTCTTTTGTCTTGGTTCTTGCATTTGTCTTTGTTCTTGGCAGAATGTCTGTGAGCACTGACAACCCAGCATCTGATTCCGCAGACACTGCTCATCTTTCTGGTGCTACAACCCAGGTTGTGAAAGAGACAGAGGTTGAGGAAAAAGAGACTGAAGAAGAGGAACCAGAAGATGATCAAGAGCAGATTATCGATATAGATCCTGATGTGGTCAATCTTTCTGACAATGAGTCTGAGGAAGAAGAAACTGAAGAAGAGGAAGAACAGAATGAAGAAGAAAATGACTGCAAGCTTAGCACGGCAGGTTTTGATTACAATTATAAGCACGTCACCCTTGAAGTGACTAACTTCAACAAGGAAGTCCGTGGTGAGAACTGGGCTAGCCTCTCCTCTCTCAAGCTCACTGTGACCAATGACGAGCCGTGTACGATAATAAACCCCACCCAGATAAAGATCAAACTGAACAACAAGGGTAAAGGTTCTATCTGGTGGGACGACGAGATATTTCTCCCCGAGTCATTCAAGAACATGAAGCCTGGCGACACTGTTTCAGAGATAATACCTATCCATGTGTCGTACGCAGACATCTATTCTGAGAAGGATTTCAGGCTCACGCTTTTCGATGACTATGATATCACTATAGGAACGTTCAAGGAATATATGACATTCTCATAAAGAAAAAATAAAAAAAGAAATAGAAAAAAGGAACAATTATTTTTCTTCGCCAGCGACCTTCTCAAGTTTTGTCTCTTCAGGTTCTGCTTTCTCTTCTGTCTTCTCAGTCTCTTTCTTCTCTTTAGCCTCTTTCTTTTCTGCAGGCTTTTTCTCTTTGGCCTCTTCCTTTGGCTTCATCTTCTTTCTTTCAGCAGCCCTTATCTGTTTCTGCCTTGGCTTTGCCTTGCGCGGCTTTGTCTCCTTGAGTTCTATCCCCATCTTCTTGAACTCTGCCGCAACAGCATTATGGTCTGCGCCCTTGCTGATCTTGATCGCTTCTTTCAATGGCTCAAGATGCTTGACATTGCATTTCCTCCGCCTTGTCTCTCCATCCACCATCACGAACTTGTCATCAACAGTATCAACAATCACACATTTCTTTCCTGCATCCCTGCCAGCGATCTTGACGCAGAGCCTTCCAACTTCCATCATTTTAAGTCCCTCCGAGAAATACAGAACATAGCTGCATTCTCTTTGTAATTTTATCCGCAGCAGTGTCGCCATTGCTGCTTCACTTGCTATTAAAAGAGATTATCATAAAAATCGCTTGCGATTTTTAGGATGCCAAAAATTTCGGATGAAATTTTTGTGCATGAAAACAATTATTTCCTAGCCTCAGCCACCATCTTGAGCCGCGTACAGGCTGAACATAGTGCTCCGCCATATGGTCTTTCAGGCCTTTTCTTTGTCTTAGGCATTTTGGCCATCTTGTAAGGCCGTTCCCTTGGCACACCTGGCAGTAGCTTGCCGCATTTGCTGCATTTAGCCTTTGAAGGCTTTCTTTTCCTGAACTGCAGCACAGTTCTGCTCCCTGGCGTCCTCCTGAACACCCTTCTTAATGATCTTGACCTGTGGCCTGGTTTTACCATTTAAATCACTCTCTGCAGGGAATATGGCTTCCTTATAAAGGTTTTGCATATATAAAAACAAAAGTTTTTTAAATAGTACTATCTGTTAATAATACTCTGAAAATCGTGTATTTTACGCAAAAATGAAGCTATCGAACAAACTTGTTGAGGATGTGGTCTCAGCTGTTGCTGGTGAGGATGTTCTGCCTTTGGTCAAGCAACTCAAGAACAAGAAGAATGTCTCTGAGTTCAAGCTGGCAGAGACCCTCAAGCTAGAGGTCAATGTCACTAGGAATATGCTATATAGGCTCTATCACGCAAACCTTGTCTCATTCATAAGGCGTAAGGACAAGAAAAAGGGATGGTATATCTACTATTGGACATTCAAGCTCAAGCAGATAAAGTATCTTGCGATGAGCCTGAAAAAAGAGCGCCTGGAAAGGCTGCAGGATAGGTTAGCAAGAGAGAAAGATAGCAGCTTCTTTGTCTGTCCTAATTCTTGTATGAGGCTTGACTTTGAGCGGGCTGTTGGCTTTGAGTTCAAGTGTCCTGAATGCGCATCGATAATGCAGCAGGAGTCGAATGAAGAGAAGATAAAACAGCTTCAGCAGGAGATCAAGGCATTGCAGAAAGAGATTGCCTGATTCATCTGACAACTGCTACGCATTCTTCTGGCTCAAGATGTTCTATTTTTGGTTTGAATACGAATGCAGTGTTCTCATCAAAATAACCGCACCTGAATTTATCTAACGACACTCCTGTTCTTTTGCTCAGCATGATCGCATAGAATAATGTCTGGCAATCCGCGTATTTTTCTTTGTGTGCATTCGGCTTGTAGTCCCAGATCCAGATCTTGTCATCCTCTATCCTGAGTATGTCTATATGGCCGGTCAATGGCTCTTCGCAGTCAAAGAATTTCCTATACATCTCAATCTCATGCGGCATGAGCCATATCGGCAGCTCGACGCCGACTGTTGTCTCGTCGTTCTCGAGCATGTACACCTCGACATTCGAATGCGCTGTCTTGTATCTCCCGTATTTTTGTCCGAGGTCTGCAAGGCCGCAGACTTCATGGCCTTCCACCTCGATCTTTTCCACGTCAAAATCAAACTTCAATGAAGAGGATCTCGGTCCGCTCTGGAAATAATGGTCAGGGCATGATGTCAGCATCTTTTCCATGAATTCCTTCAATACAGAGAAACCATTGTTGCAGAGCTTTTCTGCCTTCGGCATGTGGACTCTATAGTGATAGAACCATCCGTGTTTTAGGGAGGTGTGTCTGATGCCCATTTTGGAAAGAACAATCAAAAAAATAAGAAAAAGAGTTTATTTCTTTTTCTTTACTGCTTTCTTCGCCTTCTTGGCTTTTTTTGCCGGAGATTTTCTCGAAAGCATTGCCTCGATCTTCTTCTCTTCCTGGACAATCTTTGTCTCTTCTGCCTCTATCCTATGTGTTATCCTGAGAAGGTTTTCATCCATACGTGCTATTCTTCTTTCAAGCAACACAAGAATTCGTAGGCTGTATACAATCGCTGCGAGTGTTCCTATGATTATTGCAAGGGTCACACCCTCAAGTCCTAGTCCTGCCATTGTTTATACCTCCTTTTTAAGCGTAATGCCTTAATTTAGGCAGCAGTAGTATATAAAGGTTACGTGTAACATATGCATAGAAAAAGAAAATATTACTGAATCAAAAAAATTAGTTCTTTGCCTCGAGCGGCTTCATCTGCTTCCATTCAGTCTCAAACATCTGCTTGAGTGCTGATGCAAAGAATGGTGTGTTGACCCAGACTCCTGAGTCATATGTTGGATGCACTTCAGAATCATCAAGAAGCATGAATGTTATCTGTTTGCCGTCAATAACACAGAATCTTGCCTTGATGCTTGATGCATTCCTTATCTCTGCGACATTCTTTAGTTCCTTAACTACCTTCTCTGATTCCTTTGTCACTGGTGCCGCAATCCTTACCTTGACTTTCCTCTCTTTTGCCTTCTGTAACAATGATTTGAGCGTGTCTGCTTTCCGGATAAGCCCTTCTGCTGTCGTCATGATGTCAACTGAATGCTCTGCAGACTTTATCATTGTCTCGAGATGGTTGTACAAATTGCTCCTGCCTTTTAATGCCCCTGATAAGTCTGTTGGCTCGACGAGCTCAACACCTTGAGAATGTAAAAGATTGAGTTCTTTCAGAACTTCACTGCCTTTCAGGTTGTCCAGGATCTTTGTATTGTTTTCTGCCTCATTGACAACCTTTTTCTTTACCCTTTCCAGGACTTCGCTTGGCTGTACAGCGACATATTTGATAGGCTTGCCAAGCTTCATTATGATAAAGCCTTTCTTTTCAAGGCTTTCAAGAACATCATAGCTTCGTGATCTTGGGACATTAGCGATGTCAGACAACTCACCAGCAGTTGAGATTCCTCGGGAAAGCAGCGCGGTCCACAGCTTGCTTTCATAGGTATTGAGGCCGAAATCTTTTAGCTTGTTTAAAAATTCTTTCTGGACAATCATAGCGTATCAACCTTTGTTTGGATTAAAATCAGTTAAAAAGCCTCTTTTCAGCCCAAAATCGAGTTTTTGAACTTTAAACGATTAAATATGATTTAAAAGACTTTTAAAAGCAGATAAACGCCATTCCACGCGTTTAAAGAGCTTCAAAGCCAAGATTCTCTTTTTTTAAGGTGGTATAAACCTACCAAAACACCCCAAAAAGTTACCATTGTAGAGGTATAACCACTATATAAAAGTTTCGCCATTTTTGCTATTTCACAGTAATAAAAAGAGGATTAGACATATTAGCTGTATCTTATATCAAAGAACTCGTACTCATCCTCACTTTCAATATCCTCGTCATTGGCCTCTACAGTCTCTACTTTAGCGAATATAGGCCCTCTCTTGCACAATCTCATGAATTCCTCAACCTTTCCCCCTTCTCCTTGGGCAACTATCTCCAGATCCCCGTTCCTGAGGTTCTTGGCATATCCCACAATACCGAGCTTATTGGCATTCTGCTTTGCAAAATCCCTGAAGAATACCCCCTGGACCTTGCCTTTCAGCACCATACAGACTCGCTTTATCGCCATCTTATCACATCCCCCAGGCCAGTCTTGCTTCTTCTTACGGCTGACCTGGGCAGCTCGACAACATACCTCGCTTTTCTCTTGCTTGTATATATAGAGAATGGTTTGAAATCCTGCTTGATCTCAACGACCTTTCTTTTCTCGTCGAGAAAAAGCACGTCTATAGGATAGAACACAAAGAACATATGGAGGCTCTGCGTCATTGCTCTGCCAAACTCAAATACCAATGCATTCCTCTTGACAGACCCTTCTCGAGTGAACATTAGGCCTTTTGCCTTTGACCATGCAGATCTACATAGCTTGCAATTCCTTGCAATGACCTTGTTTTTTGTCTTGTTCATGAGTTTCATTTCGTTGTCACCTATTCAAACGAACGGTTTTGATATAAAAATCTTTTTATAAATACAGGTTTTCAAAAACCTCCAAAAACCTGGAAATCGAGCGAATTAAGGCCTTTTCCACACGAAATCAAGGAGGCATAGCCTTTATAAAAAATAGTTTCTCAAATATATATTTTGCAATAATAGTATTTATAAAGGAGTTCTGCTTTTTTATTTAAATACTTTATATTTGCTTTATAAAGTGTTAGGGGGTTAAAAAATGACTAAGAAAGACATTAGGGTTGTTAATATTGTTGTTTCTTCCTCTTTAGGGCAGGATATCCCTTTAGAGAAGATGGCTGCCACTCTTTCCAACACAGAATACAATCCAGAGCAGTTTCCTGGCTTGGTTATCAGAATAAAGGAGCCAAAGACCTCTGCTTTGGTTTTCAACTCAGGAAAGATTGTCTGTACAGGTGCTAGGACACTTGATGATGTTCAGCGCTCTATAAAACAGATAATCAAGAGTCTGGAGAAGATAAACATAAAGATTACAGTAGAGCCAAAGGTTACTATACAGAACATTGTGGCTGCTGGCGGTGTCGGCATGGACCTTAACCTGAACGTCCTTGCCATGAAGCTGCAGAACACCGAGTATGAGCCAGAGCAGTTCCCAGGGCTTGTCTACAAGATCAATGTAGAGCCTAAGGGTGAGAAGTCTTTTAGGGCAACGTTCTTGCTTTTCTCTAACGGAAAGGTTGTTTGCACAGGGACAAAGTCAGAGCACCAGGTGCATCAGGCGCTTGACGCATTGATAGATAATCTCAAAAAGGTTAAGTGATTATAAAGCCTTTTCGGAAAATCCGACATTCTCGTCGGAAATTTTTCTTTTTTTCGACAGAAAAATTTTTTAAGAGGGAATGATATTGTAGTTATACCTACAAAAAAATCAGGTGTGGATAAAAAAGGGATATCATGGACGTTTCAGAGCAGATAAAGAGGTTCGAGCAATTTATCGAGCAGAACTACTCTGTTGAGCTTGTTGAAGCGATAAGCATCGGCAATAACCACCTTGTTCTTGATTTCGCCCGTCTTTCCAAGTTCGACCCTGAACTTGCAGACCTTCTCCTTGATCAGCCCGAAGAGACGCTCAAGGCATTCGAGATATCTGTCAAGAACCTTGATGTGCCTGATTCTATCAACAGGTTCTATATGCGGTTCAAGAACCTTCCTCGAAGCCAGGCCATCAAGATCCGTAACATAAGAAGCCGGCACATAGACAACCTCATCTTCGCAGAGGGCATTGTCAGGCAGAAATCTGATGTACGGCCCCAGGTCACCACAGCAAAGTTCGAATGTCCCAGCTGCGGCAATGTGCTATCAGTAATCCAGCTTGAGTCAAAGTTCAAGGAACCCTCAAGATGCGGCTGCGGACGCAAAGGCAAGTTCCGCCTTCTTTCCAAAGAGCTTGTCGATGCCCAGAAGATCGTGCTTGAGGAGATATCGGAGGATCTTGAAGGCGGTGAGCAGCCAAAGAGGATGGATATCTTCCTCAAGAATGACCTTGTCTCCCCGCTGAGCGACAAGAAGACCAACCCAGGAACAAAGATCCGCGTTGTCGGTCAGGTAAAGGAAGTCCCTATACCTTCAAAGGATGGTGGCAAGCTTGTGCGCTTTGACCTCATGATCGACTCAAATTATGTCCAGTCTATTGAAGAGAGTTTTGGTGAGCTCACCATAACAAAAGAAGAAGAGAAACAGATCATTGAGCTCTCAAAAGACCCTAAGATACTGAATAAGCTGGTGAACTCGATGGCTCCCTCTATCTACGGACATGAAAAGGTCAAGGAAGCGATAATCATGCAGCTTCTTGGCGGTGTCAAGAAAGTAAGGAATGATGGCGTCGTGACAAGGGGTGACATGCACATCCTTCTTGTAGGTGATCCTGGCGCCGGCAAGTCCCAGCTTCTCAAACGTGCACAGCTTGTGGCTCCGAAATCAAGGTATGTCTCTGGAAAAGGCGCGTCAGGCGCTGGTCTTACTGCAGCAGTCGTCAAGGATGAGTTCCTTCGCGGCTGGGCATTAGAGGCAGGAGCGCTTGTCCTCTCGAACAAAGGTTTCTGTATGATTGATGAGATGGATAAGATGACCAAGGAGGACAGGGAGGCGATGCACGAGGCATTGGAGCAGCAGACAGTCTCTATCTCAAAGGCCAATATCCAGGCAACTCTCAGGTGCGAGACCACTGTGCTTGCAGCAGCAAACCCTAAATGGGGACGCTTTGATCCTTATGAGATTCTCGGAAAGCAGATAGATCTTCCTCCTGCTT
>JAHWIS010000015.1 GCA_019322385.1 Candidatus Woesearchaeota archaeon | reverse complement strand
CCTGGCTCTTCAAAGATCGAGAACACTCCTTCTGTAGTCAATGCGTCGCCGACTTCACTGTAATCCTCGACATGCAATAGCTTAGGTATCTCGCCCTGCCTGTTGTCTTCCTTGAGGTATTTTTCCAAGATTGACTTGACTATACTCTGCTTATCAGGGTCTTCGATATCCTCTAGCTTGCCCACGACAACAGTGGAGACATTATTGTATTTCTTTAATGTGGACTGATACATCTCAAGGCCACTACCTGGAATCTGGTCTGATAGCTTCAAGACAGCAGCAGTGTGATCACGATAAGAGAACATAGCAATCTCCTGCTCTAGTGTGCCTTTCTTCACTTCTCTCCTGTCAGTCTCCCTGCCCAGATCGCTGTTTAGGATATCAAGACTATCATTCAAGGCCCTTTCTTCCTCAGGAGTTAGGCCTTCTTCGAACAGAATATGCTCTAACGGTTTCTTGTTTTTCTCTTCTGAGCTCATTTTATCGCTTTTTAAAGTTTTCGGTAGTTTTTAAACTACTTATACTTGCAATATTGCTTAAAAACCCCGTTTTAGCCCGTAAATCACTTAAACCAGCTTTAAATGCTCTTTAAAGCATCGAAATATCTGGTAAAGCACCCCTTCAGTGACAGTGCAGATAAGCTGTAACATATATAAATATTTCTGTTTTTAGCATTTATCAGTAGTTACAGATGGTCTATATCTTTAATGTGATTATATTCTTCCTGCCCTGCTGCTCTTTATAAATGACTCCGCGCTCTTCCAGCTCTGTCAGGAGCCTTGAGAGCCTGGCCTTGGAGAAGTCTGTGACCACCCTCAATGTGGCCTGGGAGCAGGAATTGTGCTTCATGCGCAATACGTTGATGATTATTCTTTCATCTTCCTTGAGATAGCGGTCAACATTGTTCTCTTGTTTTTCATCCTGGATAAATTCAACTGGTGCTGATCTTTCGTCAGAGATCTTCTCTGTCTTTTTCTTGAAGACCTCATTGTAGTATCCTTCTTTCTTGAAACCCGAGTCGATGCCTGTCCTGAGATTGATGTTGTCTTTTGGCCTCGGGACTGCAGGTGCCTGGGACCTGCTCCTGAGAAGGAATATCAGTGAAAGCACAAGAGCAAGCAGTATCACGATGCCCAACAGTATCAGCGTGATTGTAGAGAAACCGCTGTCTATCTTCTTGACCTCGACGTTTATGTTGCCGCTACTCTGCGCAAATACAACAGCACAGCTAATCAGAAATAGAATTGCTGAGATAAACAAAAACCTTCGACCCACCGTACCACCAATATTGAGTAAGACTAACTCGTATAATAATGCAACTATCGTTTAAAAAGCTTGTTCTGGAGAATTTTGCGAAAGGCTGGGAAAATCAGATTAATTTCTCATCAGAATCAGTAATTATGTACCTTGGCGGCGGATCAACTTTTTCTATGACTTGTTCTTGACCTGTCTTTTTCGCCAAATCTTCACCAGGAACAGGTATGCTTCCAGTTATGCAGTACATTATCAGCGCAGTATACAGCGTTGTCTTTGCCAGCTCACCAAACGCTGCAACAACATATATTTTTCTTTTTTTGTTCCCAGTAATACCTTCTTCATTAACCTTTTTAGGGGCGTAATACAGAAATGAGAATGGAATAGCGCTTTTGATGACAAACTCTGCCAGCTCATATGCAAGATTTGCAGAACCCTTCAGCCTTTCTTTCAGGCTCGGCAGTCTGCCATAGATGCCTGATGATTCTGCTGTCTCAAGAGCGCTCTTGCGAACAGACTTAAAAGGAACCTGCTCCCCATTTTGCCGTATGTATTGCTCAGCCTTTTTCTCGAGCTTACCTACCTTTTTCTTGAGGCGTCTGGCCTTCAGTCCTGCAAGAAGACGCTTTGGCCTGAAACCATTTAGACGCTCCTCTAGGTCCTTATAACTCCTTATTATTTTCAGAACTGGATCTTCCTGTGCTATTGCCTGATCAGACATCCCTATTTCACCCTTAAATTATTAGACACTTTAAATATTTAAAACTACCCGTAATAATTTCGCTCAGAATGCAAAAGAGAGCCTTGTTGTGGTGTTTATTGAGGTTTAAGCAATTTTCGGCTGAATCCGAAAAAAAGGGGAAAATTATTTAAATCACTGAATATAGGTTCAACTGAAAAATGGGTGTGGCTAAAAAAGGCATTATTTCTAAATCTAGTCATAGTCTTGTTATCCACAATCAGCACATAATACTAAAAACATGAAAAGAGGGGTATAAATGAAAAAAGATATCAATCCATTGTTCAGAAAGGGTGTGTACACGCTTCTTATCTTATTGGCTTTTGTTGCCATGGCAGGGCTCAGCTATGCAGCAGCCTGCGGAGGCGCAACAGCATGCAACTGCAGCGATACACTGACTTCATCAAGAGTACTGGATGGATCTGACAATTTGACCGGCTGCACTGGAACAGGATTGACAATCAATGTCTCAAGCGTAACACTTGATTGCGCAGGCAATACAATAAGCGGCGATGGCGGAGCGGCAGACAACGGGATTGCCTTGTCAGGCGGTTTCAACAATACCGCAATCAAGAACTGCAACATCAATACTTTTGGCCAAGGTGTTTACTGTACTTCAGGCACATTCTACACAATAAACATCACAGACAATAACATATCCAACATGACAACCAATGGACTTCGATGTTACGGCGGGCACAACTCGACCATAACAGGCAACAACATATATGACAGCGCCGGCACAGGCATCTACTGGCGCGTCAGCTCTTACAACACTGTTTCAAACAACAATGTGAGCAACAACAGTGTCGATGGAATACACATCGACGCCTGTTTCCTTGGAGGAACAAGAATACTCCTGGCAGACGGTTCATACAAGAACATAGAAGATGTTGAAGAAGGCGAGATGGTAAGATCATACAATGAAAAGACAGGAGAGATGACTTCCAGCAAGGTAAGGAAAACATTCTACCATGAAAAGACAGACGGATACCTGATAGTAAACGACTTTCTGAGATTGACCACAAACCATCCGATGTATGTGAACGGGGAGTGGAAGACTGCTGGAGAAATAAATATAGGAGATTCCTTGCTCGATAAAGACGGAAATGTAGTCGTCGTAACCTCAATAGAGCTTGTTGATGAGACAGTACCTACATACAATCTAGAAGTGGCAGGCACGCACAACTATTTCGCAGAAGACATCCTGACACACAACAAATGCGCAAGGGTATTTACACATAACGGCAAAGATTACCAATTTGACATGCTGCTGAATGTCGACCAGTTCGGAAAAGACAGGGATATGTTATACAGCTATCCTGCAAAGCATCTTGTCGAGCCCAAGATATTAGTGGAATTAGATCCTGATGAAATAAACTATGTTGATTTCATCGAGATACACATCACAGATAAGGCAGACAAATCCTGGTGGCAATTCTGGATGGAAGACAAAAGCTATGTATTGAAGCCTATATCCTGCAAAGGCTGCGAACTGTCTGACATCATGGAGCAGGACAAGGTCTACGCGACCCTGGACGAGAGCAATACAGAGTTCTATGTTGAATTCGAGGAAATGCCTGATCTGAAGTATGGATACGAAAGAGAGATCGAGATATTTTCCAGCGGATATCAGGAAAGGACAAAAGAACCTGATTACAGGTCATATCCAGATTACGTATCAGAGTTCATGGTGGAGTATATGGAAGCAAAAGGTATCGGGAACTCATTCAACACAATATCCAACAATATAGTGACCAACAATGGAGACGCTGCCAATGAATGCGGCATAAAGTTCTCAGAGGAGGACAACTCCACTGTAAGCAACAACAATGTCAGCCATAACTACCTGGGAATCTGCATGGCAGGTTTCGCCGCTGTTGGAGACGTCAACATAACTAACAACTATATCTTCAACAATACGAATGAAGGGCTTTATTTCACAAACATAGACCCAAACACCCTCATGGTATGGCACAACAACATCTATGACAATGCAGTCGGCGCAAGCGATAATGAGGTCAATTCAAACAGCGCAATAGAGCTTTCCAACGGCACCTCAGGAAACTATTGGGGCAACGCATGTCCTTCAGCATTCGCAGCCGGAACAGACTCAAACACTGCAAATGTGGCTGACAGCTATCCGTACGGCATACTGAACGGCTGGCTTTCTGTAGAGCCTGACTGCTGCGGCACAACACTTTCAAGTTCAGCCAACATGACACAGGACATAACAGGCTGCACTGGAAACGGACTGACCCTCGGAACAAACGGTGTAGTGCTTGACTGCAAGGGGTACACGATAGATGTAGATCTCTTGACAAGCAGCGGCGTGTCAATAAATGCAGACAACACTGTAGTGAAGAACTGCAACGTC
Organism: Candidatus Woesearchaeota archaeon; assembly: GCA_019322385.1. Lineage (GTDB taxonomy): Archaea > Nanobdellota > Nanobdellia > Woesearchaeales > UBA11576 > JABMQF01. The sequence goes on along the minus strand of JAHWIS010000015.1, from coordinate 8,314 downwards.
AATGATTCGCTTAATGGAATATCAATAAGCTTTGGTGCTGACAACAACCAGATATTCGACAACAACCTGACAGCCAACCGCAGAGGAATTACCTTTTCAAGCAGTGTTTCCCAGAACAACATAACCACCAACAACATACTAAACAGCGTCCTGTACGGGCTTTATTTTGCCAATGCAGGCACCACTGGAGGGCTCAACAACAAGATCTACCACAACAACATCTATGGCAGCGGCAGTTATGAGGCATATACAAACACTGCCGGCAGCATGGAGCTCTCATACAACAGCGAAGGAAACTACTGGGGCAACAGCTGTCCAAATGTCTTTGTGAATGGAACTGACTCGAATAACGCAGGCTTGGGTGACAGCTATCCTTATGATTCATCGGATGGATGGCTGACAGAAGATCCTTCTGATTGTGCAACACCATCTGCAACCATCACTGCTCCATCTTCAGGAGAGGTAATACCAAGCACAAATTATGTGATAACAGGAACTGCCTCTGACAATTTTAACGTGTCAAGTGTCGAAGTGATAATAACAGGAAGCGGTGTCTATTCTGCTAACTATGACAACAACACCAACACCTGGAACTATACATGGGACACGAGCGTCGAATCAGAGGGGCTGTACAACATCACTGTCAATGCAACAGACTCTGCAGGCAACTCTAATACCACATCAACAGTCACTAATGTAAGGGTTGATAAGACAGCGCCTACCATAAGCAGCATCGCAAACAGCTCGATCACTTCATCAGGCGCGACAATAACATGGACAACAGACGAGAACGCCAACTCAAGCGTATCATACGGCACGAATGCCTCAGTACTGAGCTCTACATCTACATCCGCAACATACCAGACAAGCCATAGCATCAGCCTCGGCAGCCTATCAGCTTCAACAACATACTATTACAATGTCACAAGCTGTGATTCTGCAGGGAACTGCCAGACTGAAGGCACATATAACTTCACTACGTCTGCCTCTGGTGGAGGCGGCGGAGGCGGAGGCGGAGGCGGCGGAGGATCCGTCACCATGACCTACACTGTGCCAGACTTCACAGGCGGAGAGAGCGAATGGAACCTCAAGAGAGGAGACACTGTCAATTTTGGGCATGAAGGCGAACAGCACACGATCAAGGCCATAAGGGTCGGAAGCAGCGATGCAGACTTCGAGGTCATCAGCGAGCCCCAGTTCTTCAAGCTGTACATAGGCCAGAGCCAGGATATCGACCTTACAGGAGACACAAAAGCAGACATAAACCTAAAGCTGCTGGACATAGTCGCCAGCAAGGCACTTGTCAGGGTCAAATCACTGGTCAGCAGGTGGGAGAAGATAGAGCTCTTGCCGCCAGCAAAGCCTACCAGGATAGCTATGGAGCCTGCTGTCGAGGAAGCTGCTGCAGAAGATGTTGCTGAAGAAGCTGAGCCAGCGCCTGTCTCAAAGGATGGGCAGATCATAGAATCAAAGCCTCCAACAGATGTCGAAGAGGTCAAGTACAGCAAGAAGACCATAGTAGGTATAATTATAGCAGTGTTATTGGTCGCAGCAACAGCAGGGATGATAGCGCTGGTTGTGAAGAAGAGAAAATAGTGAAGGAAGCCTCCAGTCGCAACTGGTCACATCTCAGAAATCTATGGCCATGTCAAGCAGCTCCTTCTTGTACTTGATCATGCCCTGTATGATGTCATTAGAAGTTAGTATGCCTTGCAGTGCTCCTTCCTTTATCACGATGAGCCTCTTGATGTTCTCATTGATCATCATGGCCATCGCAGCAGATGTGGTCTCATCAGGCGCGATAGACTTCACATCCTTCACCATGATATCCGAGACAAATGTACCATCGCATGACAAGCCTTTCGCTATCACTTTCCTGATGATGTCCTTGTCTGCAACAACCCCTATGATATTCTTGTCATGGATATTGTCAAACACTGTCGCGAGTCCATGGTTGTGCTTGGCCATCATCTCTGCTGCCTTCTTTGCAGTGTCTCCACCATACACAATGACAAGATCCTTACCCATAAGCTCTGAAACCTTCATGACAGGTACAGAAAACTAGCGAGTATTTAAAAATAGCGTTAGAAATGAGAAAAAGCCTCCTCGGGGACTTTCATCAACAGACACTTGTTCTGATGTTTTTGAACCCCGGACCTCGTGCTTTTTGTTGCGAGTTCTGGCGTACCAAGCACGCGCTATACGACTAAGCCAAGGAGGCATATGAGTAGAATGCGATTTTTGGTTGTATTTAAAGGTTTGGTCTAAATCATTCAGAATCAGCTTCTTCAGGGGTTGGGCAGTCCTTTATGTCTATTTCGATAGGGCCTTTCTTTTTCTTGTCGTCTTCTTCATCACTGCCGTAGTCTATTACTATAACCCCTCTGTTCTTTTTCTTATCATCTTCCTTTTTCTTCTCCTCAGGCCTGTAGTCATCAGGGCCTGGGGCGTAGACAGGTGCCCTCTCTTCCCTGTACTGGCGGTCCTTCTCCTTCTGCTCCCACCAGCCATCAGGCAGCCTGTCGGCATGATATACAGAACGTGTGTCTTCAAGATAGTCTCGCATCACAACACCTTGAAAAAGTTAGGCAAATAAGATTTATAAAACTACTGGTTCAGTATCGTGAAAGCTTCGGGAACATTATTGAGACCTTTGTGCCTTTGCCTGCTTCTGACTGGACGTGTATCTTGCCTTTGTGCATTTCGACTATGTGCTTGACTATTGCGAGGCCTAGGCCTGTGCCTCCTTCCTTGCGGGTCATGAAGTCCTCTGCCTGGAAGAACTTGTCGAACAGTTTCGGGATCTTATGCTTCTCGATGCCCTTGCCATTGTCTGATACAGAGAACTCCCACTCTGTCTCGAACATCTTGGCAGCGACGGTTATGTGGCCTTTGCCAGGCGTGAACTTCACAGAGTTGCTGAACAGGTTGATGAAGACCTGCTTTATCTTACCCTTGTCAGCAGCAACAATAAAATCCTTAGGGATGTCGACGTTGACAGCTATCTTCTTCTTCCTCGCAATGTTCAGGTAGAGCTTGTTATTGACGAGCTTCCTAAGGTCGAACTCTGAAAGCTCCAGCTTTGACTTGCCAGACTCCAATCTCGACAGGTCAAGAAGGTCAGTGATAAGTGCATTGAGCCTGTCAGTCTCATCATTGACGACAGAAAGCGCATCGACCTGCTTCTTCTTGAGGGCGCCCAGCTTCTTTTCCTTGAGCAGACCGACATAGAGCTTCATAGATGTCAAAGGTGTCTTGAGCTCATGCGACACAGTCGAGATGAACTCATCCTTGAGCTTGGAGACCTCTTTCTCCTGCGCATACAACTTCTCTGACTTCTTCAGGCGGTCAATTATTGTCGCTTTGTCGACGAGCTTCAGGTAGATGACCTGCGTGAATATCATGATAGAGACAAAAGGGAAAGGATGCGACGCGACAACAAGATATGGGTTGAAGCCGTCATAAATGACTATGTTGAACAGATTGATGACTGGCGCTATGGTGTAGAGAATGAATGCTATGACTATATTCGCCTTGTACTTGAGGCGATACTTCTGGTTTACAAGTATGAAACCAGCATAGTAGAGCAGGACGACAACTTTGGCGACATTGATGCTCGTGTTGCTCCAGAAAGCATTAAGAGAACCTCCGGTCAGGTCGAGGATTGAGAGGACAAAGATAGAGAATACAAAGCTTACACCGACCAGCAGCATGAAGTGGTCTGCCATGAACTTCCGCGCCCTTATCTTCTTCTGCCGCAGTATGGGATATACAAAAGCATTCGCGACAAGGAACAAAGCAAATATCTCAAAGAAATTATCAGACGTTGTCAGGAGACGGAAATGCGGAGTGCCTTCGATGAAGACATAGCTCGCGAGGAAATAGACAGAAACGAGCTTGCTTATCACAAGAGTGGAGAATGCGATGACAAGGAACTTCAGCTCCTTTTTCCTGCTGCGGGTCCACTCAGAGATGACCATGTAATCGACAAAAGTGAAGAAGATGAACTCTATGGCAGTCTTGAGAAGTTCGCCTTGTGTTGTTCCCAGGAAAAAGAAGAATCCATGCAGTATCTCGGCAAAGGTCATGACAGCAGCTTCCTCACAGCAGATAACAATTGCTCTGGCTCAAACGGTTTTGTAAGGTATTCGTCTGTGCCAACCATCACCCCTTTGTTTTTATCTACTGGCTGGTTCAAGGCAGTCACCATGAGGACCTTGATGTCCTTGAGCTCTGGATCCTGCCTCATGCTGAAGCAGACATCATAGCCTCCCCTGTTGGGAAGCATCAGGTCAAGAACTATCAGGTCTGGCCTTAGTTTTTTTATCTTCTCAAGGCCAGTCTCACCATCATAGGCTACAGAGACATTGAACTCTTCATCAAGGATCATCTTCTGAGCATTAGCTATGTTCTCCTCATCCTCGATTATGAGTACGCTCTTTTTCTTTGCCATGAAACACCCCTTAGGCCAGAGGATTGAACAGGTATATTTAAATTTTTGCGTGAAGGGACTAGAGGTAACTATATATATTTATATATAAGCAATTCGTATGGTTGGCCAATCATTATTATATATAACAAACGAGGTGAGTTCATGAAAAAAACAGTCTTTTTCTGCTTGCTTGTCTTAATAACAGCACTATTGACAGCAGGCGCATCAGCAGCAACATTTTTTATTGATTTTGAGGGTTACAATGAGTATGACACTGTTGGTACCATACCAACTGCATATGGAAACATAAATTTCTATATGACAAGCAGTCCGCCATTGGTTGCCTTGCCTGTAGGAGGCACTGCTGCCCTGGCACCAACAGGGGATCTTCCTGAGATTGCTGAAGAAGATTCCAAAGCTCATCCTGGAGACCACATAAAGATTGTCGGTTTCACAGTAAATGACAGGAATTTCGGAGGGACTGATACTATCAGGGATGACTATGTAAGGGATGACGGCGGAACAGGAGCAGGCGGAAAAACATTGACTGACACACGCGATATGAGCCAAAGCGACCTTCTCAAGCACGCATATTCAAAGTATCAATCAATAGTGATCGACATGTCAAACATCCCAGGCGTGGTAGGATTCAGCATGGCTGCAATAGACTTTGACCATAATGAATACTGGCACGCGCTGTACTTTGACAACAACAATGTCCTGCTGCACAGAGAGACAATGGGACCTGGCAGCGGCTATATGGGTGATGGAAAGGCATACCCTATGGGGCACAATGACCCTAACATAGCAAAGGTCGTCTTCATAGGATCGATGAATCTTGGCATAAGCGACAGAGTCGGCTTTGCGCTTGACAACATCGAGGTGGAGATCGAAGAGGATTGTGTGATTGAAATCGGAGATTACTGCACCCAGACCCAAGGAGGATGGGGAACAGACCAGTGCCAAGGAGGAAATACAGCCTGTCTATTGCAGAACAATTGGGCTACAGTGATCGGAGGCAATCTGGTTGTCGGAGTCGGAAACACCCTGACATTTTCAGGTGCATCTGCAGTTGCAGCATATCTTCCAGCAGGAGGGCCTGCAAATGCATTGACTTCCAGCCATACCAACCCGACAAGCACTGAAGCAGGCGTGCTTGGCGGACAAGTCACAGCCCTGAAGCTCAATGTTCTGTTCTCAGACGCTGGAATCGGCAAGATTCCACCAACAGGAGGTCTTTTGAGAGACCTATACATCGCTTCTGGAGACTTTGAAGGATGGACTGTCGGCCAGTTCCTTCTACTTGCTGAGCAAGTGTTAGGAGGAACCTCAACAGCATACTCACCTTCACAGGTGAATGAAGCAGCATCTGCAATCAATGAGAATTTTGTTGATTGTGCAGAAGACAACGGCTTCCTGGTCATTGATCCTGATTGCGAGCCAGGACCGCCAGGCTGTGAAGTGATACCTCTTATTTCAGACATGGTTGCAGGACAGCACATTGATGCAGGTGACGTCACGATATGGAATGATGACTCCAACCTGTATGTGAGATATGAGACAACAGGCGGATGGGAGATGACAGAAACACATCTGCATGTAGCCTGCAGCTTGGAAGAGATACCACAGACAAAGAAAGGCAATCCAAGACCAGGACATTTTGCCATCAATGACGAGCATGACCCTGCAATCACAGAGATCGAGTATGTGTTCAACCTGGCTGATTTCCCATGCAGTACACCATTGGTTGCAGCTCACGCAGTGGTGCAGAAAGAGGAGATCCTGACTCTGGCACCTTATTACGCATCTGCTGTGGTAAGCTATCAGCAAGGCCTTAGAAAGGACGGAACCAATGTCACGCCAGCGCGCTCTGTGCCTGAACAAGGATTGGCTTATGAGACAGGACAAAGCGAGAGCAATTTCTTCAGTCTAGGATTCGGAGGGTGGATGATCGCAGAATTCTCCTGCCCGATCCACAATGGAGAAGGAAATGACATCAAGGTGATTGAAGACACATGGGGAACATATCCTCTAGAGAAGGCAGAAGTATATGCCAGTGTTGATGGACTGACCTGGCATTACCTGGGAATAGCTGACAACACTGTAAGGGACCCTGTCCACAACATCCATACAATAACGACTTTCGATCTAGGGGACCTGACAGAAGCCAAATACATCAAAATTGTTGATGTGACCGACCCCGCAGTACATAACAACAATGCAGATGGCTATGACCTGAATGCAATCGAAGCACTGAATAATTGTGTGTACATACAGGAAGAGACAGCATGGGGCAACGAAGTTGGACTACCTTTCCCAGGAAACAATTGGGCAACCTATATTCCCTATGGCCTGCAGTGCATTGACCAGCAGGAATTCGGCGCAGGGATCACAGCATTAGCTGTAATGAACATGCAGACCCAGGCCAACTGGATAGGCGCAGTATGCATACTGGCGATAATTGCAATGGCAATCGTGTCGATTATCGCAATAAAAAGGAAATAATTTTTTTTCTCTTTCTTTTTCTTAAACCTGCTAATTTAAGGTTTTTGCTGCAAAACAGCAGGAATGAGCATAAAAAGATTTAAAAACAAACAAGGAAATTGCATTAATATGAGCAAGAGGAAAAGGAAAACCCAAAAGAGAAAAGGAAAAGCAGGAGTAGGGAGCATACTGCGGCACTACCTGTTCCTATGGCCATCACTCAGGACATACTATACTATATTCATAGGTTACTTCAAGAAAGGCAAGAAGGGGAAGAAGAAAGAGAAGATCGTGATATTCAAGGATTAGAATGAAAAGAGCAATCATAATACATGGCTGGGACGGATTTCCTGAAGAGGGGTGGTTCCCGTGGCTCAAGAAGGAGCTGGAAGCAAAAGGCTTTGAGGTTGCAGTGCCTGCAATGCCTAATGCTGAAGAGCCTGAGATCGATGCATGGGTCGGGCATCTCGCAGAGCAGGTAGGGACGGCTGACTCAGACACTTTCTTGGTAGGACATTCCATAGGATGCCAGACAGTGCTGCGATATCTTGAAAGGCTTGAGGAAGGAGTTAAGGTCGGCGGCGCGGTGCTTGTCGCAGGCTGGATGCACCTGAAGCCTGTTGTGTTTGAAGAGGAAGGCGCAGAAGATGTTGCAAGGCCTTGGATCGATACACCTATAGATTGGGAAAAGATCAGATCGCATTGCGACAGATTCCTTGCAGTGTTCTCAGATGATGATCCATACGTGCCTCTTGATGACTCAAAGATATTTGAAGAGAAATTAGGGGCTAGGATAATCGTTGAGAAAGGCCTGCAGCATATGAATGGAGAGGCGGGCGTCACAGAGCTGCCAAGCATTCTAGGATTTTTTGAATAAACAAAAGGGTGATACTAGTGGGAATTACATTGACAGAAGAAGAGAAGAATCTTGTCCAGGAAGGGAAGCTTAATCCATCTGACATTCTTGAGCATAGGAAGCTGCATCCTGTAAAGACAGTTGATGTGAATGAGCTTGACGCGGTGAAGCAGGAGATAAAGGACACCAATATATTATACAAGGATTCCATACAGAAGAACAAGGACCTCTATGATGAACTTCAGCAGAACAGGAAACGGAAAGAAGAGCTCAGGAACAAGATTGCAGAGTTGAGGTTAAAGAAGAAGAAACTTCTCGGTATTGTTGAATAAAAATGTGGGGGGAGGGACCCAGAACAAATGGTTACGCGCATTTGATACGCAAGACCCAGTGCTATCTCGCTGCGCTCGATAGCACGCTGTAGAACAAAAATGTGGGGGGAGGGACCCAGAACAAATGGTTACGCGCATTTGATACGCAAGACCCAGTGCTATCTCGCTGCGCTCGATAGCACGCTGTAGAACAAAAATGTGGGGGGAGGG
>JAHWIS010000165.1 GCA_019322385.1 Candidatus Woesearchaeota archaeon | reverse complement strand
TCAAGTTCTGCCCTAACTGCGGCCAGAAGCTGAAATGAGTTTTTAAGCCTCTTCCGCAACATTTTTAAAACACCTCTCCTTTTTCTGGTGCATGACTCTTTTTAAGGATATGCTTAGGGGGGACGAGTCCTTATTCAGGAATGAGGTTGCATTAGATTATGAGTTCTTGCCAAAGCTATTGCCTTATCGTGAGAATGAGCAGAGGCATTTCGCGACATGCATTGCTCCATTGCTGCAGAGCAGGAATGGCCGCAACCTGTTCATCTTTGGCGCTCCTGGCATCGGAAAGACAGCTGCTATGAAGTTTGTTTTCCGCGATCTAGAGGAAGAGACTGATGATGTTGTTCCAGTCTATGTCAATTGCTGGCAGAAGAACACCACTTTCAAGATCCTGCTTGAGATCTGCGACCAATTAGGCTACAAGCTGACGCACAACAAGCGCACAGAAGAGCTTTTTGATGTTGTCAAGCAGATTGTCAACAAGAAGGCCGCGGTTTTCGCGTTTGATGAAGTCGATAAGGTCGAGGATTATGATTTTCTTTACACATTGATAGAAGAGATCTACAAGAAATCCATTTTTTTGATAACAAACCACAAGGACTGGCTTCTGGAACTGGACCAGAGGATAAAATCAAGATTGATGCCAGAGGTATTGGAGTTCAGGAAATACAATCTTGCAGAGACAAAAGGCATCCTGAAGCAGCGTGTTGATCATTCTTTTGTGCCAGGCTGCTGGGATGACAATGCATTCGAGGCAGTCTCTGCAAAGACCTTTGAGCTGGAGGATATTAGACCTGGATTGCATATCCTGAGAGAATCAGGTCTTGCTGCAGAGGCAAAATCCTCAAGAAAAGTTACATTGGACCATGTCAAGGAGGCATTGGCAAAGATGGATGAGTTCTCTATCAAGCCAAAGTCAGAGTTGGATGACGATATGCAGTTTATCTTAGACATCATAAAAAAGAATTCAGGCAGCAAGATAGGAGACCTGTTCAAACTCTACCAGAAGGAAGGCGGAAGCTCTGTCTACAAGACATTCCAGAGAAAGATACGCAAATTAGCCGACGGAAAGTTCATCTCAATACAGACTATAAAAGGCGGAGCAGAAGGAACGACTTCTATCATAAAATACCAGACCACCAAAAAGCTTACAGAATTTTAGATCATGAGAATCCTCAAAGACCTTGAAGCAAAGTATGCAGAAGAGTACTGCGGTCGCGCAGCAGATTTTGCGCGCGAATCCAATTGCAGGAAGGCATGGCATGGAGCAACCCTTGTAAATGAGGGTATAATAATCGGCGAGGGCTGCAACACTCCTGTTCCTAACAAACCCTGCAGCCCGTGCAGAAGAGAGAAAGTAAAAGGCCATACATTGCTTGAATTGTGCAATTCAATACATGCAGAGAACAATGCTTTCCTCGATGCCTTGCGGCACGGCCATAGCATAAAAGGCGCAAGGATGTATCACGCAAGGATCAACAGGGACGGAAGCATAAGGGTTGTGGAAGGTCCTAAATGCACCTCCTGCTCCAGGCTTGTCCTGCACATGGAGCTGGAAGGGTTTGTGCTTTTTCAGGAACAGGGCTATGTGTTTTATGACGCAGAAGAGTTCAACAGATTGTCGTTCGAGTATCATGAGAATAAAGCTTAAATAATTTTGTCAATTTCTCCCCAGAAATCTTCTAACTGTCCCATGCTAATACATCATCTCAGCCTATAAGCACTCTTATTCTGCATTATCCCTGCTCACTGGACACAGGACATGTGTCTGGATGAGGTATTTAAACCACTTTGCTCATACTTATTCTTGATTGGCAGGTAATTGGCGGGAACACCCGTGCTCTAACGCCTGCCTTTATTTTTTTCAAAAGGAGGCGAAAATCATGATAACACACAAATTCGAACCAGACCCTTCAGACCTGACGCACAGCACGATCCAGCAGCTTTTCTACAGGCAGATACGGAACCTTACATCAAGGTCCAGCCTTAACGAAAAGATGAACACTTTTGATGTTCAGTTCAGCGACACTTGGTTTTAATGTAGGAGGTGAAGACAATGACTAAGCATTTCAAGAAAGTGCACAGATTTGAGAGCCTGCGTTATCTGCAGGACATGGAAAGAGAGATGATTGAAGAAGAAGAGGGGGACATATTCACCCTGACAGGCCTGGAAAAGGCTAGGGAAGGGGACGAGATATCAGACACAGAAGAAGGCTTCATGTCTGGCTACATAGAAGCAGACTCATGTTCTTAATTTGCCTCAAAACCTCTAACCTCTGACTGCCCCGAAAGGGGCTTCTCTTTCTTTTCAGCACTGAAG
>JAHWIS010000164.1 GCA_019322385.1 Candidatus Woesearchaeota archaeon | reverse complement strand
GTCGCCAGTGATAAGGATTGATTCCATGCAGTCCCTGAACTGCAACAATATATTCTTGAAATTCACAATCCACTGCAACAATGCTGACAAGCAAAGCGTTATCGCTGACTGTATGATGCTGGACTGAGGCCAGGCGATGTATTGTTGGCCAGGCTCGCCAAGGATGTTATATATCTGACGGTACCATTCCTCGACAGGAGTGTTCCTGAAATTACCAGCTCTCACAGAGTCCTGCAACCTTTTCTTTGCAGGTTCTCCTCCAACAAGCTTGATGCGGTCTGCATTGATCTGCTCCATTATATCTTTTCCGAACTTATTCAAACCCTCAGTATACATTATCTCATCATCCTTAAGATCATCATTGCTCCTCAGCGGGAACCAAGTCTCCATACGTCTATCCCTTGATGCAGGATCAACAATAAAGAATTGACCTGTTGTTATCTCTACAGCATCTGCAACATCAGTCATGCCGACTATCTTTCGGCCTACATATCCTCTCTTCACAGACTTGTAACTTCCGTCCTCATCAAGCTCGACCATATAGATGACGTTATCTGTCACAACATTTGCCTGCGACCTTGGCTCGCCTTTCTCAACATTCCACCTTAACTGATCAAGGTCTATGCGAAGAGAAGTCGGATGCTCACTCTCTGGCTGGCAGATGCCTGTGACGCCATGGATTATCTCCTGCAATGGGCCACAGTTCTCTTCATCCTCTGGATGCGAAAGGCAGTAAGACTCTTCTATCTCTGTCGAGAACGGCATACCCCACTGCCACTCTTCCATATACTCGAAAGGACAACATGCTGCTTGAGGTACATGACCTTGCATGCAGAGCTCCTGCATCTTTTTGTCATTAGCGTCCTCACTTGTATAGAAGTCATACATGCTCTTGATAGGTATTTTTCCCATCTCAGCAAACTGGCAGTCAGACTTTACGTCTCTGTAAAGCTTGTACAGGCCTTGACCATCCTTAAGCTTTGCATTTGCTGCCAACTGGCTGTAAGTGTATACAGTATCATAATCGCGCTCACCGACTGGCGGCTTGAGAGATGTTCCACCCATGGTGTTTGTGGCTTGCCGCTTTGGCTGGTCGACGCTCAGATCAAAACCTTCTTCTGCAAGCAGCCCTGCACCAGCTGCCTCTCCTGCCTCAAAATCAGAAACCTGCATACCTGTTACTGCGCCACCTGTCGGGAATTTGGTTCTGAAGAATGCTATTGCCTCATCTTTGCTTGTGAAGTATTTCACAGTTTTTCCAGGAATATCCAACCTGTTTCCTTGCTCATCTGTAATATAATATCTTCCGCCTTCCTCAATGACTGCTTTTGCGACGAGATTGCCTTGGGCATCGGCCCATTTGTTCTTTTCAGCACCACCGCAATTGTACAGGCTTATAGGACCTGTAGCTGGATGAACTTTTTGACCAGTAGCAAGGACTCCTGGCTGGCAGTTGTACTGCTTCAATGCTTCAGGGACTTCTCCTGTAGCAGGTGCTGCTGGCTGCTGTCCAGATGTTTTGTATGCTGCTTGTGCAGCTTCTAAAGAATCATATTTGGGTTGTTTAGCAGCACCATTTTCATCTGTAATCCAATACCTGCCGCCTTCTTCAATAATAGCATTGGTGACTGGTCTTTTATTTGCATCAGCCCATACACTTCCTCCTTCACGGCAAGTGAAGAGTGAAATGTCTGCTGTATCAGGATGTAGCTTCTTGCCGCTTTCCACCCTATTGCAATCTCCGGATGCGAGCTGGTCGGTAAATGACCTCACTGCTGCTGTTGCTGCAGTTACACCAACATCAGTCAGTGTCGTCGCTCTCTTTCCTTTCCAGTGTGAGTGGATGTAATGCTGGAGTGATGGGACGGTTGGGCACATTATCCTGTCGCAGAACAGGTGCCATGCCTCTGTCACAACTTTTGCTGTGTCTATTGCGTCAGCGCAGCTTTCACATGCCTGCCTTGCTTCCTTGTTACCAGGTTTATTACTATTATCATCTTTTTCAGGGAATTCAACATAGCATGCACCGTTCTTTGTACCGTCGTGCATCCTTGCGATAGCCTCGATATCCCCTTTCTGGAACGCGCTTCTTATTGCGCCGAATATGTTCTTTCCAGAGAGCTGTGCAACAGATGGTCCCCATTTGCACTGGAGCTTTACATAGAACAGGTCCATGAAGAACTTTGATAAGAATCCAAGCAGGCACAAGCCAAGCGTGACCTTTGCGATTACTGCAAGCGGCTTCTCGATGACATTCTCTGTGAATTCAAGCACGCCGTCTGTGAAGTTGATCAGGCCCTCAAGAGCCTCTTTAGGTATTATAGAAGGATCAACTCTCTCGTCGAGCTGGACCTTGATGTCAAAGCACTGCCTCTGCTCGCGGATAGGAGGCATGCCGACAGGAGGTATACCCCTCTCACTTCCGCTGTAAGCAGCCATCAATGGACCAGGATCCGACACTATCTCCATCTCAAGCAATAGATGTATGCAACCGAGATGCGGCCAGCATTCCCCTTTCCTATGATTGCTCAGGTTCTTTTCCTTTTCATAGAATGTATCTCC
>JAHWIS010000163.1 GCA_019322385.1 Candidatus Woesearchaeota archaeon | reverse complement strand
TAACTTTCAGATAGTCCTTTCCATTGATCCTTGTGTATCTTTGCTTGCATTTTGCAGAACGTTTCTTCTGCTTCCTGCTCTTCTTCTTTGGCTTTGGTTTTACCTTCTTGACCTTTGTCTCAAGATCTTCCTGTTTCTGCGCAACTGTTTCTTTCTTTGATATTATTACAGGCGCCTCTTCATTGACCTCGATAGTATCGTCGATAGAATCCGGCTCTGCTGTGTATTTCTTTTCTTCTTCCTTCACAGGCACGAGTGCTGGTTCAGCCGCGACTTTCGGTTCTGGTTTAGCTGCAGGTTTTGGTTGCGGTTTTGCGATTATGAGTGGTTCTGATTCTGCCTCTTTCTTGACAGGTGCGGATGCCTTGTATTCAAGAGGTGATGCTGCGTATGGCTTTTCCTTCTCGACAGGATTTTCAGCGACAACAGGCTTTTCAACCATCGTCGGTCTTGTAGCTTCCCTTATGTCCTCAAAAGGCTGAGGTTCTGGTTCGGGTTTAGGTTTTTTCTTAGGTTTCTGTTTTGGTTTCTGCACTGGCTTTGGTTTAGGTGGTTCTTTCTTGACAGGAATAGGTTTAACTTTAGGTTTCTGTTTTGGTTTTACAGCAACAATTTCAGGCTCTGGCTCTTCATACTCTTTACCAGCTACAATCACTTCGCCGAACAATGGTCTGGCTTCTTCATACTCTGTTGCCGGAATACTTGCTAGGATTTCTTCTTCAGATTCAAGCGGTTCCCTTGTAGGCTCTGGCTTTACCCTGCCTTTGGAGTTTGCTATCCTCTGCCTATACATATCAGCAGCTGTCATGACAGATGAATATGATCTTCCTGCTCTTGAGAGCGGAGCAGACCTGTCCCTTATCCTTCCCAGGCTTTCTGCAAAATCATCTGCACTCTCAAACAGAGCGCATCTCTGCATGATCTTGTCTACCAGCTCTGGTTCAAGTGTGTATGAAAGTACGCTGTATTCAAGAGCATCATTGAAATCAAGGATATTGACATATTTCCTTCCTGTCCTTGATCTGCTTGCGCAGATAAGTCCATTGAAATCATAGAGAAGCTTGTGGAACTTGTTGATCCGTTTGCGCACTCCGCGTCTTGATCTGTGCGCTTGTCTCCAGAATTTCTTTTCTTTCTTCATGAGACCCATCATCACAGGAGCTATCTCTTCAGAAAGCCTATTTCGCCTGAGCTCTTCCTTTACTATATTATACACCCTGTGCTCATGCCTTGTGAGCCTTTGTTTTTTCTGCTTCTTCACCTGATGCTGTGCATAGTGCTTCCGAGGTCTTGCATCAGAAGGGGTTGCAGCTAGAAATCCAAGAGCGAGCGTCACAGCGCAAGCTGTCTTTAATACAGCCTTTCCAGCCCTATATAAAGCATTCTCAGCCTTCCTGACTCTTGAGTCCAATTCCCCCATTGTGCACATGATTAGCAATAAGTCCTTTATAAATCTTTCTATTTTTACCACTGTATGGTGGCTAAAACGCCTCAAAACCCTTGAGCAAGGTTTAAATAGCACCGATAGTCACAAACATTCAGAGGTGTCCTTAAAAGATGAGTGATTATCTTCGTGGTGAGATAGCGCACAAATACAATGCAGACTATTATTCTTCAAGATGGCCTAACTGTACAAGGGCAATCCACAGTGTCATAGAGAGGGATGGCATCCATATTTCAGGGCTGGAGAAGACGCTCGGCCTCATGGACAATCCTGATGACAACCTTACAGTCATATATGCTGCTGACCATAAGAGTGAGCTGGATTATTTCCTTCTTGCAAGGATGTTCCATGATGAGCCTGTCAGGATCCCAAGGATACTTGGCGGGAACAACCTGCTGATACCAGGCATATCAAAAGACCTGTTGCCTTTTGTCAATTCTTCTTTGATCGATTTCAGGAGATCCGGCATGATATCCATTGACAGGAAAGCGTATAAGCATGCTGCATACAAGCAGGCTTTTGACAATTATATGTATGATTTCTTTGAGAATGAATGTGCAGATCTTCTCTTCTTTCCAGGTGGTGGCAGGAGCTATGATGGCAGGCTTAAGAGACTGAAGGAAGGGATAATCAGGATGATCTTCAATTCCCAGGAGCGCTTTGATCAGAACTATGTCATCGTACCTATATCATTATCATATGATAGGGTTGCAGAGGACTGGTCTTTCCCAGACCAGAAGAAGATAAAGAAGCGCAAGAACATCATCTATCACAAGATCGCTTTTGTTGCAGACATAATAACAGGCATAAAGCATTGGTGGAATGAGCCCAAGGGCCATGTGCATGTTGATTTCGGGGATCCTATCTTTGTTGGACAGCCAGGCATGAAAGTCGACGATCTTGTTGGTGAGACATACAATCAGTTGGCAAATATGACCAGGGTGACACCCACTGCGCTTGTCGCAAGCTGTTTCAGGAACGGCGGTTCTGTAGCAGCTGCAATGTCTTTCTCTCAACTCTTGGAGGAGATGGAGAAGAAGCTGGATGCATTGCCTGATTCAGTCCCGATATCAGAATTCATAGCGAATAGGTCGATGAAGGAAATCGCAGAGAGAGGGATAATGTTCCTGACAAAAGGAAGGAATCATCCAGGGCTTATGGGATCAAAATTCTTCTATAAGACCGACAACATGACATTGATCAATTATTATGCTAACAACATCATACATCATCTCGCTCCTGAAGAGCAAGCAAAGATTATAGAATCCAAAGAAAAAGAGTTGCGTGATTCTGGAAAAACTACAGCCCATAGGATTCAGATCTAGTTCTCGCTAAGGCCATCTATTGTTATTGCCCTTGATCCATTCAGGTATGTGTATCTCTGTAGATATTTCGTCGCTTATCTCCACATTTGTGGAGGCGTATCTTTTGATAGGGACTGTGTAGAATCCTAGCTCCAGTTTCCTGTTCGTCGCAACGATTGATGTTTGGCCGTCTATGTGGTCTTTCAGTTCATCATAAGGGATCCTAGTGACGCATGGCCCCTTGCAGACATCATGTGTTGCTTTAAAGAACAGCGCAGGGTTATCATTGAAGACTCTTGTGAATATGTTCTCCCCTTTCTTGCGCGTCAGGTTAACCCCTTTCTTCTCAAGCTGCTCGCACAGGGCATTTTGCAGCAGGGCGCGATTCCCGACACCTATGTACTTTACTGCCTCTCCTGTGTTATAGGGTGTCACCAGCTTGCTATCATTCCACTCTTTTCGCCTTATGTACAGTCTGCCGCTGTCATCGATATGGTATCTGGTCTTGTCAATACCTACATATGTAAGTATCATCTGGACATCCTCATCCAGGCTTGTTGGTTCATCTCTCATCTTCATTCCTCTACTTAGTGTTCAGGAACATCTCTTTTTTTGCAGAAAAAAATTCAGTCTGTGAATATCCTATGTTTCTCCTTGCCTTCAAGTTCGAGCATTATCCTTCTGATTATTGTCTTCTCAGGGTCAGGTATCAGCTTCACGCGTTGCTTCAGGTCTTCAAATGATTCAAAAGGTTTTTCATCGCGCGACTCTATTATCGCGTTCATGTGCTTCTTACCGAGACCTGGCAGCAGCTCAAGCTGGTGCATGCGGATTGTGATCGGCTGCGCCTTGTTGAAGAACTGCACGAACTCTTTCTCGTGCGACTTGACCATGTCCTTCAGGATGAACTCGAGTGTAGACTGCCCTGTGTTTGTCAGCTTGTCGAACTGAAGCCTGCCCAGTATGTGGTGTATCTTTTCTCTTTTACCCTCACCGATATAGACCTCTTCATTCGGTTGGAGAAATATGCCTTTTTTCGGGCAGAGTTCAAGAAGTGTGAATCGTTTCTTTCCTATGGCTTGCACTATTGGAGTCTTGATATGGCTGGGTCGGGGATCGAATGGATACCCGTTCGGCAGGAAGTCGAGCACGATAGCTTCTTCTTCCTTCTCTTTGTGCATCTGTTCCATTTGCATTCTCCAATAGTGGATCTATTCTTTCTTGGTGAATTCTTGTATAGCATCTGCAATCCTTTTCAAGTTCTCTTTAGTGACAGTTATCGTGTACCCTTGCAGTACCATCTTCACCTCTTCTGGATCTGTTGGCAGTATGTCGATTAGCTTCACGATGTGCTCTGCCCTTAGCCTGGGCACTTCCAGTCCTTCAATTTTCTTGAAGAGATCTTTCGCTTCCTTCTCTTTCAACACTTCGAACTGGTTAAGGTACTCTTCTGTCTTTTCTGCCCTGAAGTTGAGCTCTTCATCCCGTTTCTTTATCTTCTTGAGCTCGTCCTTCAGCTCTGCCATTGTTATAGGAGATTCTGTCATTATTTCTGGATTTGTCATTTCTCCACCCCACACGCGGAAATTTTCAGCCCAGCTTCTTGAGATGGACTGGATGTATGATCAGTATCTTTTCCTTGTTCTGGTCTTTTATCGCTACATCATAGCAGCTGCCTTTCTTTGCCTTGACCACGCCGACCTTTCCATGATACCGCGGGAAATACATCCCTTTCTGGTATGCTGGATCTGCTGTCAGCTTTACCTTGTCTCCTGCCGCAAGCTTCTGGAAGAACTTCCTCTGGCTGATCTTGCCTTTCTGCCGGACATTCTTCTGCAGCTTGTGCCTTGTTCGTCTCCTGAAACCACCCTGTCTTTGGACCATATTTACACCTTAAAATCTAATTAAAACCTCTACTTTATGTGCATTTCAAATGTGCAGTGGTATAAAAATGTTTTGCTTAAATATGCATTATAAATTCCCTATCCAAGAATACTAACAAATCACCAACAAAACGAAAGGTTTAAATACTTTAATAACGGCTCTTTCTATGATATATGGGGTCTTATCGTAGTTTGACCATTCATCTTTAACCTAAAACAGGAGGAAAGACCATGGTAAAGAGGCTATTAGGCAAGATAAAAAGGACATTTACTGGTTCTGATGATTTCGACCTGCCTGGTGAGGGGGAAGAAGGTTATGTTGAGATACCTCCTGAAGGTGTTGCGCCGCCCGCAAGACAGAAGATAACTGTGAGACCTTTTGTGATTGAGGACTTCAGCGATATAAAGCCGATTCTCGATGCTTTGAGGGAAGGATACACCATCAGCTTAGTTAACATCAGACCGCTAAAGGACAAGGACCTGGTTGAGCTGAAGCGAGCGATCAACAAGTTGAAGAAGACCTGCGAGGCAGTGGAAGGAGATATTGCAGGATTCGGTGATGATTGGATCGCACTCACTCCGTCTTTCGCAAAGATATACAGGGAGATGGCAGAGGCCCATAGCGAGATGGGCGATGCTCCAGCAGATGACTTGTAATTTTTTTGTTTTTCACTGATTCTTTTTCATGCACAAAAAGTTCTGCTGAACTTTTTGGCATGCTCAAAACGCTATGCGTTTTGGCACCCCAAAATCACTTTGTGATTTTGAGGGTCCTAAAAACCGCTTTCAGCGGTTTTTATGATATTACAAAGAGGACTGGCTGTTTCTCCGTCAATCAAAAGGTTTTTAAATTTTTCTCGTATCTTTGTTCTGCATGGGAGAACCTGCTAAGATGGAAGGGGAGGTTTGTCCTTTTTGCCACACCCCTAATTTGAGATTGTCTGAGGAAGAGATAGAGATACCTTACTTCGGCAAGGTCTTCTTGTTCGGCATGTCCTGCTCTAACTGTAAGTATCATAAGTCTGATGTGGAATGCGCTGAGCAGAAGCCGCCTGCAAAATTCTCATTGGATATAACTTGTGAGGATGACATGAAGATACGCGTCGTGCGTTCCTCTGAAGGTCTGATAAAGATCCCTAGGATAGGCAGCATCGAGCCTGGACCGTCGGCAAGTGGTTTTGTCACGAATGTGGAAGGCATCTTGCAGAGGATCAAGGACCAGGTCGAGCGCATCAGGGACGAGGAAGAGGATCCCGCACTGAAGAAGAAGGCCAAGAACATGCTGAAGAAGATAAGCAAGGTGATGTGGGGCCAGGAGTCAGTCAAGCTCATCATCGAGGACAGGACAGGCAATTCTGCAATAGTGAGTGAGAAAGCAGTCAAGTCAAAGCTTTCGTAAAACAATTCAGAACTCTTTCTGGTATTTTACCCTTATCCTCTGTGTCTTGCGAGGTGCATACCGTTCAACCATCTTCTCAAGGGCCTGCCTGAACCCGCTTTTCGGTGCTGCGATTATCAGGTCTGTGTGCAATGTCCTGTCTGGCCTGACCTTGCGGTCCCTCAGTGTCGTTCCTATGACGATGAAAGAGTCATAATTGATCTCCTTGCTGAACAGATGTGCCACGTAGAGCTCGAGCAATGCTCCCTTGACCTTGCACACATCGTCGTTGTATGTGTGCCGCATGTCTTTCCTCAGCCGCTTGTATGTCCTTCTTGTAGGGTTGAGCAGAGACCTCAAAGAGAGATGCCTGCTATTTTCAGCGAGTGTCACCAGTCTCTCAAGGAACTGCTTGTCCTTGGCGCTGACCATGTCTGTCTCTAAAAGCTTTGCCACAATGCCGTCAAGCACCACCGGGCTGTAGTCTGCTATCTTTATCGAGAAGTCCAGCTCTTTTATCCCAGGAACCCTGCTCTTTATGTAGGCAAGTCCGCCTACTACCTGCGCAGAGTCTCCTACAGCCTTCTTGAGCAGCTTTCTTCCATCCCTCACCAGCTTCTTCTTCTCCTGCCGTTTTGCGATATTGAACATGCCGTTCGTGACTTCGACTAGGGCTCCGAAGCGATGATACCTTATAGCATCAAGAATATAAGGGTGGTTGATCTCTATGTTCCCGTTAGTCATTGCTCAGATTTTTAGTGTTTCTGGATATATAAATTTTGTGAAAGAGCACAAATTTTTTAAAGGAATCCCATACCCAGATGCCTGGGGTGATACATTGGTCAAGATAGGCATTATAGGCGGTTCTGGTCTGGATAATCCTGATATTCTTAAGGACGCTAAAGACATCACCGCAACTACCAAGTATGGCGAGCCGAGCTCTCTGCTCAAGACAGGCACTGTATCTGGTGTTGATGTTGTCCTTATCGCAAGGCATGGCAGGGAGCATACAATACCTCCGACCCATGTCAATTTCCGTGCAAACATAGACGCACTCAAGCAGCAGGGCTGCACACATATAATCGCGACAACTGCTGTCGGCAGCCTAAAGGAAGAGATAGGAAGAGGAGACTTTGTAGTGATTGACCAGTTCATTGACTTCACAAGGCTGCGCAAGCTGAGCTTCTATGACAAGTTCGAGCCTCACAAGCCTGAGCACTGCCCTATGGCAGAACCGTTTGACGGAAAACTCAGGAATATCCTAAACGAATCATGCAAAGAGCTGGGTCTAAAGCATCATCCCAAAGGAACTGTAGTGACAATAGAAGGACCAAGATTCTCGACAAAAGCAGAGTCGCACATGTTTAGGGCTTGGGGTGCAGATATAATCAATATGTCAATAGCGCCAGAGGCAATCCTGGCCAACGAAGCAAAGATACCTTATGCAGCTGTCGCAATGTCGACTGACTATGACTGCTGGCGTGAGGGTGAAGAGCCAGTGACCTGGGAAGAGGTCCTCAAGGTCTTCAAGCAGAATGTCGAGAAAGTGACAAGGCTGCTGACTGCTGCTATTGTTAAGGTAAGGTGACAATATGGAATCAATAAAATCAAGGATAAGGACAATACCTCACTTCCCTAAGCAGGGGATCATGTTCCGCGACATAACAACATTGCTCAAGGATGCTCAGGGCTTCCGCAAGGTTGTTGATGAGTTTGTTCAGCGATACACAGGAGTTAATATTGACGTAATAGTGGGATTGGAAGCAAGGGGATTCATCCTCGGCGGAGCAGTAGCGCACCAGCTTGGAAAAGGTTTTGTTCCGATACGGAAAGCAGGCAAGCTGCCGAGCAAGACAGAGATGCATGAGTATGAGCTGGAGTACGG
>JAHWIS010000162.1 GCA_019322385.1 Candidatus Woesearchaeota archaeon | reverse complement strand
GCCTCGATCTTCTTTGTCAGTATGCTGTCAAATGCTGCATTGAATGTGTGTGCTGGATCTGAAGGAAGGTCTTTGTTGAACTCCAGCTTGAACGGTGTTAGGTCTTTGATCGATTTCTTTTCTTGGCTCGTGTATATGATCTGTGGGGACATCTCTTTTGATGAAAGGGTCTGGATTGCGCTATGGATTGAATCTATCTCTGTGTCTGAGAGCTGGTTTGACTTCAGGTTCTTGTCTATCTTTGCAATCATGCAGAGCTCTTCTGCATATACACCGCCAAGTCCTAGGTCTATTGCAAGTGTCTTGACAAGGTTCTCTTTTTTGGATGTGTGAAGGAGTTCGGTGAGCTCATTCTTTTCAATGACAAGGAAATTATATTCCTTTTTCGGGTAGATGTACTGCTGCTTTGGCTTGACTGTGCGGTCCTTCCATTCCTGCTGCTCAAGTGCAGATATGATGATGCCTTCTTCATTACAGAGTATTATGTTGCCTTTGCTGAACAGCTCGATTATGAGCCTGAACTTTGCATCTTTTGTCTCAAACAGGAATTCTACAATGCGCTCAAAGCCCAGCTGCTTGAGCTGTCTTAGTCTTGAGTTCTTGAGCTTTCTTCTCAGAAACAGGCAGAAGCCATGGGGCTTTTCAGGCACGTCACCCTTATTGGAAGCGATGTACATGAGCTTGCCTAAGATGACCCGCAGTATCTGTTTGCCAATGCTTGGGATGTGGAACTGGATGATAAGCTCTTCTTTCCCTATCTGGTATATCTGCTCTACTTTTGCGCTGACCAGGTGCTGGAGCTCCTTGAGCAGGTAGTACAGCTCTAGTGAAGATATCTCTGTTTTCATGACTGATTTAAAAGAGAAGTAGTATATAAATAATAAGTAAAAATAAGTGCTTAATAAGTGGAAAAAGAAAAGAATTATTCTGCTTTGAGCAGTTTCAACATCAATGCCTTCTGCGAGTGGAGCCTGTTCTCTGCCTCATCAAAGACCACGCTCTGCGGTCCGTCAATCACATCAGCTGTCTGCTCCATGCCGCGGATAGCTGGCAGGCAGTTCATGAATATCGCGTCAGACTTTGCATGGCTCATGATCTCCTTGTTGACCTGGTAAGGCTGGAATATCCTGAGCCGCTCCTGTTTCTGCTCTTCTGGGATATGATAAGACATCCAGGAGTCTGTATATACAATGTCTGCATCCTTGACTGCCTCTTTTGCATTGTTTGTTATTGTTATTTTTGAGCCTGATGTCTCTGCAATCTCTTTTGCTTTTTTGATGACCTCGCTTGATGGCTCATATTCTGCTCCTGCTGGGCAGCCTACTGAGATGTCCATGCCGACTATCGCGCAGCCATATATGAGAGAGTGCGTCACATTGTTGTTGCTGTCTCCGACATAGCAGAGCTTGAGTCCCTTAAGCCTGCCTTTCTTCTCCTTTATTGTCTGGAGGTCTGCAAGGATCTGGCATGGGTGTGAGAAGTTTGTTAATGCGTTGATCACAGGTACTTTCGCGTTCTGTGCCAGCTTCTCTATGTGCTCGTGCAGGAACAGCCTTGCCATTATGATGTCGACGTATCTGGATGATGTCTTTGCAGTGTCTTCAATAGACTCTTTCTTTCCCATGGGGGATGTCGAGATATCATAATATATTGCGTGGCCACCCATCTGGGTCATGCCGACTTCAAAGCTCACCCTAGTTCTCAAGGAGGGTTTCTCAAACATCATAAGAAGTGTCTTGCCTTTGAGTTTTTGGGAGTAATCATCTGGATTCTTCTTTACCTTGTCTGCAAGATCAAGAATTGAGCGAATATCCTGTTCAGTCAGGCTTGAAAGGTCCAATAAGTCTTTTTTCATTTACAACACCCCTTTGCTTTTCAAGAGAATAAAAAAAATTATTCCTGCGGTTCTTCCTCAGGAACAACTGGAGCAACAGTCACAAGCTCTTGCGGAACTGGCGTTGGTGCCTCTTCCTCGAAAAAGATCTCGACGTCTGCCTTGCTCCTCATCTGCTCGAGATATATCGGCACAGCCTGCGCTTTCTTCTGTGAGAGAAGCGCGTCACCTATTGCTGCATACTGCTCCTCTAGTGTCTGCTGCTTCGGCAGCTTCAGTATTATGTGGTATCCGAACTGGCTCTGGACTGGCTTTGCAGTGAATGCGTACTCATCTAAAGCAAAAGCCGCCTTCTCGAATTCAGGAACCATCTGTCCCCTGCCAAACTCTCCAAGGTCGCCTGCATTGGTCGCTGCAGAAGGGTCGATCGACTTCTCTTTTGCAATCTCTGAGAACCTTGACTCAATCGCGTTGAGCGATACCTTCTTGAGGTCCTCGATTACCTCCAGTGCTTCCTCTTCGGTTTCTAGGAGTATATGCATTGCACGGACCCTTGAGTCGTAGAATGCATCGATCTCTGAATCGGTCACCTCTATCTCACTGAATATGGTCTCTTCAAGCAATGAATTTATGGTGAGCTGCTTTGTGTACAGATCCTCAAGATATTCCATTGTGATGTTCTGCTCTGCAAGCCTCTGTTCGAGCTGCTCTTCGGTCACGCCTGCGGTCTCCATTGCAGCATCAATCTCTTTCTGGACATCCTCTTCAGTTACCTCGATGCCTTGCTTTTCTGCTTCCTGCAGAAGGAGCACTTCATTGATTGTCTGGTTTAGCAGGACTTCCTTTGTTATGAATCCTTGATA
The DNA here is from genome assembly GCA_019322385.1 of Candidatus Woesearchaeota archaeon. Classification (GTDB taxonomy): domain Archaea; phylum Nanobdellota; class Nanobdellia; order Woesearchaeales; family UBA11576; genus JABMQF01. The sequence continues at coordinate 15,300 of JAHWIS010000162.1, read as the reverse complement.
TTCTAGAGGGATTCTTGAGTATTGCTCTTCAAGATATGCTGTTGTTATCTCTTCACCATTGACTGTGGCTGCAACTCCCCGCATTTCCCCTGATTTGGAAACGAGCAGTATTACACCTATGACGACTGCCACCAACAGAACAAACACTAATGCCTTTGATGAATGACTTTTTGATTGTCTTTTTCTTGCACCAGATGGGTGCCTCTTTTGCTTTTTTGCCAAACATATCCCCTCCAAATCATAATTATGAATACGGGTCAAAGAAAAGCCATTCTATATAAAACTTATTGCGACGGGATTGATAGTATTTTACATCGTCACCAAGAAGTTATAATAAAGATTTATATTGCTTATAAAGGACGGTGTGGGTATGGCACGAGACATTATCGTAGGCAGGCTTGAAGCAGACAGGGAGAAGTACGGCTCCAGAGGCATGGTTCTGCTCGGCAAGCAGTATGTAAAGATGGGCAGGGTGACAAGCCTGTCCAACCCGATATATCTTGATGTCGCTGGAGCGCACGTGGTTTTCATCTGCGGAAAACGAGGCGGCGGCAAGTCTTACACAATGGGTGTTGTTGCTGAAGGCATGGCAGACCTTCCTGATGATGTAAAACAGAATTTGAGTTTCATCTTCCTGGATACAATGGGAGTCTATTGGACAATGAAGTATCCGAACAAAAAGGATGAGACTCTTCTTGCAGACTGGGGGTTCAAACCAAAAGGCCTCGACATAGTGATCTATACTCCAATCAGTTATTATAACAAATACAAGGAAGAAGGCATACCGACTGATAGGCCATTTGCCATCAAGCCTTCTGAGCTGGACTCGATGGACTGGTGCAGTGCATTCGATCTCAATCCTAATGATCCGATGGGAATACTCATTGAGAGGGTGGTCCATCAGCTGAGGAAGACAAAGGCAGATTATTCTGTTGATGACATGGTGCAGGCAGTGCAGCAAGACATACGAAGCGAGCAGGTCACAAAGGACGCTCTTGAGAACAGACTGCGGAGCACAGAGGCATGGGGAGTATTTGATGTTAAAGGGACTCCTCTTAGTGAGCTAGCTGCTCCAGGGCAGGTGACTATCCTGGATGTCAGTTGCTATGCGACAATGCCTGGCGGATGGAAGATAAAATACCTGATTGTCGGGCTGGTGTCGCAGAAACTTTTTTTGCAGAGGATGACTGCAAGGAAAAAAGAAGAGTTTGAGATGGTGCATTCGACTATCAATTATTTCTCTACAGAGGATGTCGGAAAGAAGAAACAGGAGATGCCTCTTGTGTGGCTTGTGATTGACGAGGCGCATGAGTTCCTGCCCAGGAATGAGGCAGATGCAAACGCAGCAACGCAGCCGCTTATTACTATAATGAGAGAAGGGCGTCAGCCAGGCATATCGCTCATGCTTGCATCACAACAGCCAGGAAAGATACACACCGATGTTATGACCCAATCAGATATTGTGCTCTCGCACAGGATAACTGCACGCATGGATGTTGATGCTCTTGGGCTTTTGACGCAATCATATATGCGAGAAGGATTGACACAGGCAGTTGATGAACTTCCACGGGTGAAGGGTGCGGGCGTGATATTCGATGATTCTAATGAGAAACTGTATCCTATGCGGGTGAGGCCAAGGTTCACATGGCATGGAGGCGAGGCTCCTTCGGCTGTCAAGATCAAGAAGGAAGAATTCTAGTGGAAGCCATTCGGTTTTTCTGAAATGATTCCAGATAAATGCCTGTTTTCTGAAAAAAGTTCTTTTTGAGTTAGAGATGTTCTGGTTTTTTTGGGAGGCTTTCGGTTTTTCTGCAGGAGGTTTCTTTAAAGCTGAACGCTTAGATATGTGCATGGTCTTTAGCAGAACATTTCCACGGGAAGTAGACGGAAGCAATTACCCGAAATGGGAGGAGATATTCCTCTCTGCGCAGGAAGAGCGGGAGAGGGAGCAGGTAGCTCGTCAGGAGAACCTGTTCCTGATGCGGCAGTGCATTGCTGACGCCAGAAATATCTTGAAGGATGAGAAGATGATGGACATGCAGTCACATGTACTGAGCCTGGCCAACAGCCTCTTCAAGAAGCGTTCTTCACATGCCGTACACTACAAGGAAGAGAAATGCAAGGAAAAGTTCCAGAGATACTGGGGCAAGTTCAAGCAGAAGAAGAAAGAGATGAAGACAGAGACAAAGGCCGACAAGAAGCCTGCCGGGAAAAAAAAGGTAAAGAAAAAATAATAATTGCTTCAAAATTATTTCTTATTTCTTTTTTGCAGCCTTTCTCTTAGCAGGTCTTGCTCTTGATGGTCTTTTCCTTCTCCTGCGTGCCTTCTTCTTAGGCTGCTTGAAGAATTCAGGAGCCATCTCAAGCTGTGTCTCGATCGGAGCATGTGTCATCGCGATTACAGAAGCGACAAACATCAATGCAAATACAAATCCCAATGCAAAGCCCCAGTCAGTGCTGATCCTGCCATATGCAGTATAGACCACAGTGATCATGAAGCCAAGCATGGCAATAAGCATAAAACTGCTTTTCAAAGGAGCAACTTTTGCTGCCATTATACGCACCTCTTTTTGATTGATATGATGAATAGGTATCAGATAACTTGTTTTAAATAACTTTCGCAAGGAATTACTTGAATTTCACGAAATTAAGCTTGCCGACCTGTTTCTTGGCCTTTTCTATGCCTGCAGTGAGGTCTTTCATGAACTTCTCCATCTTGTTGCAGGCGATGTCCTTGCACTCGCCGCAGAGCAGCTTTCCTGCTTTGCAGTCCTTGTAGATCTTTTGGAGCTCTTTATCGTCATCTATCAAATGCTGCTTGTGCATCTCAAACACCATGCATTTCTCTGGCTCACCGCCAAGCTTCTTCTGGATTTCTATGGTTTCTCTGCCACCGGTCAGGGCGCGCTTGATCTTTTTCTTGGCCTTGTTGATGTCTTCTGGCAATTCTATGCATGACTCTGGCCTTGACTTTGACATCTTCAATGAGCCGTCAAGGCTTGGAGTATATTTATGGTAGATGCTTGATGGGCGGAAGAACTTCTTTGCTTTTGTGCGGTCGACAATATCTCTTGTCAGGCGGATGTGAGGGTCCTGATCAATGCCGACAGGGATTATTCCAGGCATTCTTTCTTCGAGCTGAGGGTATAGGATATCTGCGACCTGGGTTACTGCAGACATTATCCTGCCAGGGTCTGCGCTGCCGTAGATTGCCTTGAACTCATTTAGAGTTATTTTTTTTGCGAACTCATAGGCAAGATGGACAACATCCTTGTTCTCTGACTGGAAATAGAACACTGTCTTCTTAGGGTCAAGACCTAATGCGATATAGGCAGGTATGTGGAATTCCAGAGCTCGCTTCTTGCCCTCTTCCAGGGAGACCCCTCTTGCTGCTGCTGCCTCAAGGTCTGCAATAAGGATGTATGCTTTTGCGCCATGCTCCTGGAAAAAGCGGATGTTCTCAACAACCATCTTGTTGCCGAAATGGATCTTATCTCCTGTTGGCATGATGCCTGACAGCACATAGAATGGCTTCTTCTCCTTGATGCATTTCTGGATAAGCTTAAGGTCACGGCCTGCAAAAGCGACTCCACGGCGCATCAGGCGGTTCGGCTTTGGAAATATATCTACCTTGAACTCCTCCAGGCCAAAGTCCTTGATGACCTTAGCGTAGTCTTCTGGAAGCTCTGCACCGTACGGGTCGATTATCTTTGCCATAGGGGGAGAATCTTGATTTAGACTATTTAAATCTTATTGCTTAAGCCAGGACTCAATCACTCCTAACGCCGCCTCCCTTTTCTTGGGATATGCTGCAACACTTATCCTGATGTGGAAGCAGTTGCCCTCATCTGTTATCCAGAACTCGTTGTTGAGCAGCTTTGGCTTGTCCAGGCGGATGAAGAAGTTTAGCTCATTGTCCAGGCGCGAATCTGCTTGGTTGAGAAGAAGCTGGCGCTGGTCATCAGACAGTCCCTGTTTCAGGAAAGTGAGGAGTTTGGATGTGTGCTTCTCCTTTGTGAGGATTATCTCAAGGATCGTTATCTTGCGCTCCTTGAAGCCTGTTGCTGCTGTGCGGCTGAGCTTCAGCTTCTCCTGCTCAAGGTCAAAAGGCATAAGCGAGAGGAATGCCTGCTCTACCTGTTTCTCGTCATCCTCTTCATGCGCAAAGACGCTGAGCTTGACATTATGCGCTATCTTCATTCCAGTCGGTAAAAAGCGAATGATTTAAATAAGTTTATGGAAATTTCAAGGTCATGAAACACAGTTTGACAATCACTCTCATTTTAGTCGGTATATTCTTCCTGTCGCAGATTGTCGGGCTTTCAATAATCAACCAGTACGTAGCAGAAAAGGTCGTGAATGAGACCACTGGTGAAGTCATCAATGTGACGTACAGTGAGCTGCCCTTGAACCTGGAAAGGCCAGAGGTAGAGGAGTCTCAATCATACCTGTTCATCCTCGCTGCAGTGCTTATCGGGACTGCGCTTGTGCTGCTGCTGATAAAGTTCAGGGGATTCAGGCTCTGGAAGCTGTGGTTCTTCTTTGCTGTATCGCTCTGCCTGACAATAGCATTCGCTGCATTCATACAGGCATTTATTGCACTGGGTCTGGCGGTTGTTGTTGCGCTGCTCAAGATATACAGGCCGAGTGTGATCATCCATAATGTGAGCGAGATATTTGTCTATGGCGGGCTTGCTGCGATATTCGTGCCTATAATGAACCTGTTTGCGATTGTCCTTCTTCTCCTGCTGATCTCAGTGTATGACATGATAGCAGTGTGGAAGAGCAAGCATATGGTCAAGATGGCCAAGTTCCAGACAGAATCAAAGGTGTTTGCAGGGCTATCGATACCATACAAGATTCCGAAGAAAGTGAAGAAGCCTGGCAAGGGGATGAAGAAAGAGATGATAAAGAGCGCAATCCTTGGCGGAGGGGATGTAGGGTTCCCTCTGTTGTTCGCTGGAGTGCTGATGAAATCATTCGGGTTCTTGAAGGTGCTGGTCGTGCCTGTTGTCGTGACAATTGGCCTGTTCCTGCTGCTGTACTTTGCAAAGAAGGATAGGTTCTACCCGGCAATGCCATTCATAACAGCGGCGTGTTTTGTAGGGTATGGGGTTTTGTTGCTGATCTAAGAAAGTGAGTCAAGTTCTGCTGAGTTTCTTGCTCAGCTTATGCATCCAGGTTATGCCCTTGAGGGAGACTGATATCTTGTTGCTCTCCTCGAGATAGGCAAGGACCTGCATTAGTGTGTTGTGGTTGACCTGCTTTGGCAGCTGCTTCTTGAGTTCAGGGATTGCGAGGTATTTGCCTTCGTTGTCTTCGAGCACTGCCTCTACCATTAGGATTGTGTTGAGGGTAGGTGAGTGGAGGTTCTGGGCTTTTTTGGTTTTCATATGAATCACTGAAATTTACGAATATGTAACTGATTGTTATATTTAAGGTTTTTGATAGGGAGCAAAGATTTAAAAGCGACCTTTGATTTGACGCTTTCGGGCAGGCTAGGCTGGGAGGTTAGCCGTCTCCTGTTACCATAGATCGGCTTATGATGGAGCTGAAGCCTGGGAGAGGCTTGTCCAGGGCTTGTTGGTCTTGGCTTGGACAATGATATCCTGTCCTTAGGGACTGATCCTATTGGGAACCGGGTCAGGCTGGGAACAGAGCAGCCCTAACCAGTTCGGTTGGTGCTCTAAGGGTAGCGGGGTTGAGAAAAAGTCAAGGTTAACCAGCAGGTTTTGGGTAAGTCCATCTCAGGTGCGCCTGCCTACTTTATTTTCTAATAAAAAGTTCTGACTTATCCGTGAAGATTACGGTTTTTTTATAAATGGCGTTATATAAATTATAAAAAATACAGTAAAAAAGCGAAAGATTTAAATAATAGTTATACCACAGATATTAGTTACTATGCCAGACAGTGGAATGAATGGACTTCGAATGCACAGCAACATATACGTTCCGCTAGTCAGAGATGTCTTCACTGGCGTCTTTACATACAATACAATCAAGCGTTAACAAGGTCCGCTCCAAAACGGATGGGGACTTTGTTGCGCGCACATCAATTCTGTAACAAAGTCCTTGTCCAGAGAGTAGTCCAAACCACGTAAAAAACGCGAAATACGACGAAAACAACGAATCCAGGTGTTGAGAGAAATGAATGAAGAGATCCCCCGAAGCTTAGAGACAAGGTTAGCTACCCCTAGGCAAGTGGAACTGGTAAGCAATATGAACGGTCTTAGGACTGGGCAGTTGATGGACTCTATTGAGAAGGCAAACCGCAGATTGAACTTCTTGAAGCCTGGAAAGCAAGTGGTCCTTGTAGAGAGGAACCATGATTATCTCGACGAGATACTGGCAAAGATCCTGCCAGAGCTCTGCCCAAACCATATTGTCAGCTACCAGGACCATCACATGCCGCACTATGTTGTGCATGACGGAAGTGTGGAGATGTATCACAATCTTGACAAACATTCCCCTGTGGCAAAGGTCAAAGCAAGGTTGAAGCACCCTGACAGCCTAGCAGAAAAGGTCCCAAGGAAGGCGCAAGAGTATGGAAGGACCTCTGAGCGTAATGATAAACACAAGCTCATGGTCGGAGACGTGGGCGGCGCAGAAGTCGTGGTCAGAAACAGAGATTATGTTCCTATAGTCACAAGGCAGATACTCGGCCTGCCGTTCCTTAAGCTTGAGAAGTTCGAACAGCACAGGAAATCCAATGGATATATGTCAGACCACCTGAACCTCATATACGAGAACGGCAATCCTGAGATGAGAGGTCTTGAAATAGAGATACAGGTCACTGACCTTGAAAGCCATCGAAAGAGCAGGAAAGACCCAAAACAGGGCCACAAGACTGTTTATGGCGCTGAGAAACTGTCAAGCAATCACCATCTCGACGGGCAGCTGGTTATAGTAGGAAATTCAGTAGAGGTCCCGCAAGAGTGCAATCCTCAGAGGGTTGACGGCTGGCTTGTAGCACACGTGCCGAACAAGATACAGCCATATAAGATATTGGTGCCAAGGCTGAACTAGAAATCTTTTTATAAACAGATTCTTCTTTTTCCATAATGGAACTGACACCAGAGCAGCAACAGGCACTAGAGCAGCAGAAAGCACAGTGCATATTCTGCCAGATCATAGCTGGAAAGATACCTTCTAAAAAGGTCTATGAGGACGACCTTGTCGTCGGTATCATGGACATAAACCCTGCTTCTAAAGGGCATGTGCTGATCATGCCAAAAGAGCATTATCCTATAATGCCATTGATACCTCCAGAGACATTCAAGCAGCTGGTGGATAAGATCAAGGATGTGGATGGGTGCGTGAAAGAGGCACTGCTGTGCAAGGAGACCACAGTGTTCATCGCTAACGGAGCTGCAGCAGGACAGCAGAGCGCCCATTTCATGGCACACATCATACCCAGGGAGAACGGGGATGGGCTGGAGATGCTTGATGTAGGCGAGAAGGAAGCGCCTGAATCAGAGGTCAAAGAGGTTGCTGAAAAGATAGGTCCTGTACTCAATGCAATGCTGCAGAGAAACCTTCCTGCGCTAGGATTCACAGAGCAGAAGGCTTCTGGCCCGGCAGGCCCTGTCAGCCCTGCAGGAGTAGGACTTCCTCAAAAGGTTGGTAAGGAGCAGCTTCTGCAGATCATAAACTCGAACCCACAGGTAAAGCAGCTGATATTGGAGAAGCCAGAGCAGTTCAAGCAGATAGTGCCGCAGCACCCGCAGCTGAGCCAGCTGTTCAAGGATGTTGATATTGACGAGATCATCGAAGAGGTCAAGAGACAGGCAAAGCCAAAGACGCCAGGCAAGCTGAGCCTGGATGATGCGCTGAAGGGGGGCTGAGATGACAGAGTGTAAATACTGCGGACTGGTAGAAAACAAGAAGAACCTGCTCTATGAAGATGATTCTCTCGTCGCTATAGTGCCTGAAAAGCCTACCACAAAAGGGCATATCATGGTGGTGTCAAAGAAGCACCACACCAAGATACAGGATATCGATGACAAGGAACTGCAGCACCTTTTCTACGCAGCAAGCTTCGGAGCGACTGCCCTTTTCGAGAACCTGGAGGCCCATGGCACAAATATCATATTCAATACAGGCAGCACAATACAGGAAGGAGGGCATTTCCATATAGACGTGTTGGCACGCAAATCAGGGGATGAGCTGAATTTCCTCTGGAAGCCCAAGAAGCTGCCTGATCCAGAGATGGATGAAGTGCAGGCAAGGATCAAGGACAAATGCGATATGATAGGGGTGGAGAAGAAAGAGAAGGAAGTGATTGACCTTGACAAGAAAAAGCCTGAGAAGATAGAATCCGAAGAGGAGAAGGCTCCGCAGGAAGGGAAAGAAGAGGAAGAAGAGAAGAAAGAGCTGCCAAGCGAAGAAGAGCAGAGATACAAGAAAGTAGAGAAGAAAGATGAAGAGCCAGAAGACAAGGAAAGCTATCTCATAAAACAGCTCAGAAGAGTGCCCTGATCATTCTACTAATATTGCAGGCTTGCCAGGCATCGCGTTCTTGGCCTTGGGTTCCTTGGTATCCTCAGCCTTAATGATTATTATTTCTGCCTTGAACTCGTCGGTAAACAGCTGTCTGTTCTGCTCCAGCGCTGCAATCTCCTCAGCCTGCGAGGTGACGATATCAGGTATCTTTGAACGGTCCTTGATCAGCTTTGGGACAAGCTTTGAGATGTCGGATGCGTGCTCCTTGTCTAGTGTCGCCTTGATCAAGGCCCCTACATCATAGGTCTTCTCCAGCTCTGACTTGAGCTTTTTGATGAAATCGTATTTCCAGGCAGCTGAAACTATAAGCGTTATCTGCTTAGGATTCGCTATCTTCAGGAGCTTTAGGATATCACGGGCATCACCCATGGTGAACTGTGCAGTGCTTGCAGTAGCCTCGACAGCGGGGTCTATCTTGGACTCATCTGCCTTTGGCCAGGGCTGGACAGAGGCGAATGGCTTGTTGCCTATCCTCTCCCAGAACTCCTCTGCAAGATGAGGGCAGATAGGCGATAGGAGTTTCAGGAATGTCTCAATGTCCTTCTTGGAGCAGCCAGGCTCAACAGCAGCAAAAAGCTCCTTCAACTTGATGACAGCAAGGTTGTACCTGAGGTTGGTTATGTCGTCGGTGTATTCCTTGATAAGGCGGTTGAACCTGCTCTGATTAAGGGGGTTCATCTCCTGCTCTGAGAAGCTCTCGATGAATGCCAAAAGCCTGTTGACAAAACGCAGGCTTCCATTGATACCCTCATCGTTCCACTCCAGGTCCTTGTCAGGAGATGCTATAGAGACCAAGAATAGCCTTGCAGCATCGATGCCATGGGTCTTGCTGATCTCCTCAGGAAGCACGACATTGCCCTTGGACTTGGACATCACAACGCCTTCCTTGTGCAGCATTCCTTGGTTAAACAGCCTGCTGAAAGGCTCATCACACTTGATAAAGCCCAGATCCCTGAGGGCCTTTGTGAAGAACCTTGCGTAGATAAGGTGCATGCAGGCATGCTCTGCGCCTCCTATGTAGAGGTCTACAGGCATCCAATACTCTGCAGCAGCCTTATCGAATGGCTGCTTGTCATTCTTGCTGTCAGTGTATCTCAGGAAGTACCAGCTGCTGTCAAAGAAGGTATCCATTGTATCGGTTTCACGACGAGCATCCTTGCTGCACTTAGGGCATTTGCAGTTGACAAAAGCCTTGTTAGTAGCAAGAGGATTTCCTTCGCCGAACTTAACATCCTCAGGCAGAAGAATAGGTAGATCCTGCTCAGGAACAGGCACAATGCCGCAGCCATCGCAATAGATTATTGGTATCGGAGTGCCCCAATAACGCTGCCTAGAGACAAGCCAGTCCCGCAGTTTGTAATTGACTGTCTCTTTGCCAAAACCCTTCTCCTCTGCGAATCTAGTGATGTCAGCCATTGCATCAAGATTATCATTGCCATCAAAATCACCTGAATTAACCATTACTCCCCTGTCGACAAATGCCCTGGACATCTTGGCAGGGTCCAGCTCATGGTCTTTAGGAGAGATTACTATCCGGATAGGAAGGCCGTATTTCTTGGCAAACTCAAAGTCCCGCTGGTCATGGGCAGGAACAGCCATTACAGCGCCTGTACCGTACTCATAGAGGGCATAGTCAGCAACCCACAACGGGCATTTCTCGCCTGTGAATGGATTAATGAAATACTTGCCGAGGAACATGCCGTTCTTGGGCTTGCCTTCTGCTGTCCTTTCAATCAGTGAGAGCTTCTTGACGCTTGCTACGAAATTCTTGACATCCTTCTCAAAAAGCGTGTCCTTAGTCAATTCGCTTACGAGAGGGTGTTCTGCAGCAAGGACAAGATATGTGATCCCATAGACTGTGTCAGGCCTGGTGGTGAATGTAGAGATGGTCATGCCTGTCTCAGAGCCATCCTCCTCGACGATCTTGAAGTCAAGCATTGTGCCATGGCTCTTGCCGATCCAGTTCTCCTGCATAAGCTTTATCCTGGCAGGCCAGTCGAGCTTGTCGAGGTCAGCGAGGAGCTGGTCAGCATATTCAGTCGTCTTGATAAACCACTGCTCAAGGCTCTTCTGCTCGACATCTGTCTCTGTATGCCTCCAGCATTTGCCATTATGGACCTGCTCGTTAGCGAGGACAGTATTGCATTCAGGGCACCAGTTCACCATGGCTGACTTGCGGAAAACAAGGCCTTTCTCGAGGAACTTCAGGAAAAAGAACTGGTTCCATCTGTAGTATTCAGGGGTCGATGTCTTGACAAGCCTGTCCCAGTCATAGCTCAATCCGAGCTCTTTCTGCTGGCGTATGAAGTTGGCCATAGCACCTTCTGCGTATTCCTTAGGGTGCACTCCTGCCTTAATAGCAGCGTTCTCAGCAGGCAATCCAAAGGAGTCATATCCCATAGGGTAAATGACGTTAAAACCGCTCATCCGCTTGAATCTAGTGTAGATATCGCCTATGATGTAGTTGAATGCATGCCCCATATGAAGGCCAGAACCAGAAGGGTAAGGGAACATCTCAAGTACATAGAACTTCTTCTTGCTTGGATCCTTGTCGACCTTGAACAGATTGCTCTCGGCCCACTTGTCCTGCCACTTCTTTTGTATCGCGCTAAAGTCTGTCATAAACACCACGAACAAGACTTCCTCTTATATAATTTTTCAAAACAGATTATGGTAAAATATGCTAATCACTCAACCAGCCTCTGCTGGGTATCAGTGCTCACAATTATGGTTCTCTCGTCGATATCAGCATAGCTCAGCTTACCCCTGAGCTTGAGCTCCTTGAGGTAAGCGTAAAAGGATGTCCTGCCGCAGAGCTGTTTCTCATTGACGACAATCTCCTCCACCTCTTTCGTCGAGTATTTGCTCTCTTTTGCGAGGTCAAGTATGAATTTCAAGACATACCCCTTCCTGTTGGGCATCACCCTCGACATTATGTGCCTCTGGAAGCTTGAAACTGTAGGGCTCACCTCCTGGACAATAGGTTGAGGAGGGGGTAATGGCTGCTGTACAGCTGGTTTCATGGCCTGGATCTGCTTTGAAAGCTCACTTTTTGCCTCAGTAATGTGGGATCTTGCCAAATCCTTGGTATTTTCAAGCTCATTCCTGGTCTCTGTAAGCTCGTTTGAGACTGCAGAAAGGCTTGACTTAAGCTCGCTATTTTCGCTTTTAAGGCTATTTAGAAGCTCTCTGAGCTTTGAATATGCCTCTAGCCACTCCCTGGTATTCTTCTCAATATCCTGCTTTAGATTGCCTTCTTTGCTCTTCTGGCGCTCTAGATTGGCTGAGAAGTAGTCTACCCATGATTTCAGGCGGTTTATCTCCTGCTCATATGCCTCTTTATGCTCCTGGATCTGCTCATTGAACTCACTTTTAAGAGAGCTCTTATGTGCTAAAATAGCGCTAGAGAGCTCCTTGTGCCTGTTTTCGAGGTTTTCAGCCATTTTGGCTGTCCTTGAATGGCTGGAGTCCAGATCTCTGTGGGAACTATGTAATTTTAGGCTGTTTTCAGTGATTTTTTCGTGTTTTTGCAATAATTTTGAATGCGCCTCTGAAATCCTATGGTTGGACCTGTTCAGGTAGTCGATCCACTGGGATATCCTTTCCATCTCCCTTTGGTTGGATTCTAGCCTGTCATTGGTCTCACTTATGTCTGTTTTTATCTGTGCAAATGCCTGAGCTAGTTGCTCCGAGAAAGTAGTGAACCTCTTTTCGAGATCCTTTTTCTTATTCCCTCTTAGTATGTTAAATACCATTAAAATCACCTGATTTTTTGATTGAAAAACCTTGAAAGATATAAATCTTCCGATTTGGTTCGAGTTCAGTACGTACTGAACCTGAACTTTGATGATGCCTGAAAAATCGCTTCAAAGCAGCTTAAAATGGTGAATTTAGGTTCAGTTCGAACCTGAACCTGAACTGAATTCACGACGGGTACGGACTGAACCTGTACCTTCAAAGGGGAATTTTCTCGACGAGAACGTAAATCCAACACAGAATTAGAGGTTCAATACGGATCAGGTCCGAACTTGGTTGAACATGTCTAGAAGGCCTGAAACGGTCGAATTTAGGTGTTTCAGCCGAGTCCGAACCTGGAGCGAACCTGGTTCAGGGTTGGAAAACAGGATCAGATGTAATATTTTCGGCAGTTAAAAATAGGCTTAGAATCAGGCTCATGAGGGGCTATTTTTCAACAGTAATATATAGGTCTGTAAATCTATTTTCTTATGGTTATTTTAGAAAAATTATTTCAGGATGTGTATATTGGAGTCTGTTTTGAGGTGTTGAATCAGCCAAAATCAGGGGTCAGATATGCCAAAAATCAGGGAAATCAGGGTCAAAGTGAGGGTAGGTATTTGGGGGTTAAGAGGGTACATAGGGCTAGGTGAGGTATATAAATGCCTAGAATCGCCTGAAAATGGCTTTAAGCGAGGGTTCTAAGAGGGTGCTAGAACCCTTAGATCATAGGCAGAATAGCGGAAAATGCAGGTAAAATAGGCCGGTAATGGGCTGATATATGTGTATATATAGGAAAATAGGCTTAGAGCCCCTATAACGCACATATACCTTAGGATGGCTAGGAACTGTCGAAATAATACCGATTTTCAGTGATTTTTATCAAAAAACAGGTGAAAGTGAGTGTTAGCCGAAGGGATGATATGCTGAAAATCGTGAAAAAATCAAGAAAGTGCGAATAAAACAGGTATTTTCCCGGATTTCTATCCTGGTTTGCCTGCTCAGTGTGCTGGAAATCCCGAAAAAAACTATTGCAGAGTTATGGAAAAAGCTGTAAATATGGCTAAAACTCTTGAAAACAGAGAAAAAAACAAGAAATTATTATCAAATATCAGAATTTCTTGAACTGAGAGGCTGTATCGATGATATCCACGTGGCCCATCAGCTGCTGCCTGCAGCAGTACCTTTCAAGGCCTAGATCGTCCAAAATCTTCTTCAGAGGCTCTCCTTTAGCTCTTCTGGCATCAAAATCCTCCCAGAAATGAGCTATTGGCTTGCCACAGCTCCAGCATCGTATAGGGATAATCATTGTTTTTCACCTTTGATATTGAAAAGTTCTCGGAAAGTGAGCATAAACGCTAAAAATACGGCAGATCCGGCTTGATTACCTGTATGACTTCTGCCTCTTTGCCCTTGCCTTGGAATCATTGGGCTTGCACTGCTCTTTGTAGCGAGTGTCAGCGACGAGAAACGACCTGTCGTACTTTACCAGGGTACGCCTTATCTTCTCACCGCCAAAAGCTGAAAGTGCCCTGCCCATCGCCTGTCGGATAGCATCTGCCTGAGACATGATACCGCCGCCATAGACATTCACGTCGATATGGACCTGCGATGCAATGTCTCCGACCAACAGGAGCGGCTCCTGTATCTTCATCCTGGCAAGCCTTGGCTCGACTGTGTCGAGGGTCTTACCGTTGATCCTGACAAGCCCTTTGCCAGGCTTCAATGTAAGCCTAGCTACTGAACGCTTCCTTGTTCCGGATGTATGAATAACCTTTGATTTAGTCAATCTTACCACCTAAAAATCTTGAAATCTCCTTGATTGAGACATGATTAGGATTTGGAAGCTTTGATAAGCTCGCTTCTTTTATTGTCTCTGACTTCTGGTCCTTGAACTGCTCTGGGACTCCCTCCCAGCACATTATATTCTTCAGGGCTGCCTTTCCTTTGGCTTTCTTGAACGGCAGCATGTTCCTGATCATCCTCTTCAGAAACAGGTCTGGAGAGCGCTTATAATGCGGCCCTTTTGACCAGGTCCTCCTGTCAACCTTCTGCTTGATATGCTGCAGGACCTCCTGCCTCTTGCCTGAAACAACTGCCTTCTCAGCATTGACTATGTCTATCTTCTCGCCTAGCAATGCCTTCTTGGCGACTACTGTGCCAAGCCTTCCAACAATCAAGTCAGTTGCGTCTATCAGCATTTTTATATCCTGTTTATTATCCTGTTCAGCCTATAATCCTTATTTCTGATGTCTTTGGACTCTTCTGCATAAGCTCTGAAATCGACATGATGCTGCAGTTCTGCTTCTTGAGCTTCTCAACAGCACCGTCTGAAAACGCGAATGCAGCGATCGTGACCTTGTGGCTGATCATGCCTGAACCGAGCACCTTTCCAGGCACCACAATAGTCTCGTTATCCCTTGTAAAGCGGTTTATCCTTGAAAGATTGACAATCCTCTTATTCCTTGTAGGTCTCTCTAGGTCTGTCGCAAGCCTCTTCCAAAGCTTTGAAGAGTCCTGGATTGCCTTTTTCTTCAGATCCGCAATCAGGTTCACAAGATGCGGATTTGTTGGACCTGTTCTCTTGGACATTTTCGATTGTAATGCGGGGGACGGGGTTTGAACCCGCGCAGACACTAAGCCATACGGCCCTCAACCGTACCCGTTTGGTCCCGTAAAGGATTGACCACTCCGGCACCCCCGCGTAAGCGGGATTCCATCATTTGCCGACGAGCTTAACTGCCTCATCACACTTCTTTTGTATTATCTCCACTGCAACTGAAACTATCTGTTTCGGGGAAAGCTGTCCCCAAGATTCGACAGTAAAGACAAATTCCTTGTCTGACTCGTTAAGCTTGATATGCTCTGGATCGACATCTGTACAAGCGCCGCACAAATGGCACTTAAGCAGATTGTCCTTGTTTATCGCAAGATCCTTGCTCTTGGCTGTGTAAACATCAACAGGACAGGAATCAGCAACTGCCTTAGGATCCTTGACACCCTTCTTGATGTCTATGACAGGCTTGTACTTGTAGAACGCAAGCCCAGGACACCACTTGGCAT
>JAHWIS010000161.1 GCA_019322385.1 Candidatus Woesearchaeota archaeon | reverse complement strand
GACTGCACTGCAGGTATTAGGACTGTCTTGATCCCTGATTCCTTTGCTGCAACAAGCTTCTCCTTTAAGCTTCCTACAGGGCCGATAAGCTCTCCTGAGTTTATCGTGCCTGTGAATGCCGCTTCCTGGTCAACCTCTAGGTCCTTGAGCATCGCGACAGTGAGCGCGGATATGGCGCCTCCTGCACTTGGCCCTCCGACAATGCCTGCAGGACTCTTTATCGTGTAGAAAAAATCATACCTGCTGCAGTCAACATCTGCGAACTTGCATGCCATCTCTTTAGCGAACCTGGTTGAGATCTGCGTGTCGACTTTTGAGAGAGGGATTGTTTCAAGGAACACCCTTCCTGTTCCGTCCTTTATCTCCAGCTCTACATCTGCAGGGCTGCCCTTGAACACCTCATCTTCTTGAAACACTGCAAGGAGCTTTATGTGTCCTGTCGAGGTGACTGCCATAGAAAAAGGTACAGCTAGCAGCAGCACCAATGATAATACAATTAGCGTTCTTGCCCCCTTATTCATACAATCAACACGCAACAACTTTCTTATAAATAGTTTTCTTTGTCTCAATATTGGGACGAACAGGCGTAATTTAAAAAAGAACTCACATCGGAGTGTGCTGAAGCTCTCTCCTTGCAGTGTATTCAGGTAATGACTGCATGAGCGACATCCTCTGCTGTTCTCCTGCTTCCAGCACCCTAGCCCTTATTCTTCCCATCATACCCTCAAATATGGTGTCGTTTACAGTCACGTGCAAGCCGTCGCCTATCTTGAACAATGACCCGACATATGCATTGCCGACTGTCCTGTAGAAGTCGATCTGTCCCTCTTTCACTGTAATGTATACTTCTTTCTTCCCTTCAACCTCTTTTTTGACCAGATCTGCCAGGTGAAGTGTTTCCTTTAGATTATGGTCACGATTTTTTTCCGCCATTTCCATCGATACTCTCTGTATGCCTGCACTTTGGATAGCCTGAACAGCCATAGAATGAACCATAGACTGACTTCCGTAGCATAAGGTTCTTGCCGCACTTCGGGCATTTCTTCTCTATCTTTCCTGCCTCGACTTTCTCTGCCTCTTTCCTTGCCTCAGAATCCTCTATCTTCTTTGTCTCGCACTCTGGATTGATGCATACTTCCTGCGGCTTCTTGCCGCGACGTATCGCCTGTATCATAGGATATTTGCATTTCTCGCAGAGTTTCTTTGTAGGCTTGGTCAGTGCATTGATGGGGAGCTTGAATGTGATGCTGCACTCAGGGTATTTGTCGCATGCTATGAATCTTCCGAACTTACCTCTTTTTATCACGAGGTTGCCGCCGCAGAGAGGGCATTTGCCTATCAATGACATCTCCCTTTCTGTCTCTTTGCTGGCTTCAGCCAGTTTCTCGCCGATCTTCTGCTCATTTGATTTGAATTTTTTGAGAGTCTTCGTAAGGACGCCCTGTGCTTCGTCAAGCACTTCCCCTTCTTTCTTCTTGTCTTCACGTATCTGCTCCATCTCGAGCTCGAAATCCCTTGTCAATTCCTCGTCGAGTATCTCTGGGCAGAACTTCTCGAGCGTCTCGACAGTCTTTATGCCGAGGTTAGTGGCCCTTATTGCCTTGTCTGTCGCGTATCCTCTATGGAACAGGTTGTCCACTATCGTTGATCGTGTTGATTTTGTTCCCAGCCCTTTCTTCTCAAGCTCTTTTATTATAGATGCTTGTGTATACCTCTTAGGCGGCTGTGTCTCCTTGTCATGCATAAGTGCATCGACGATGTCTATCTCCTGCCCTTTCTCGATCTTTGGCAGCTCTTCTTCCTTCTGTGTCGCATATTTTCCATAAAGCTCGTGCCATCCCTTCACCTTTGTCCGCGTGCCTTTCGCTACAAACAGCTCTTCCTTGACATCGATCTCGATCTTCACTGTCTCCCTGACAGCAGGGTCTCCGAATGTCGCCAGGAACCTTCGGACGATAAGGTCATACAGCTGTGCTTCCTTACCTTTTGTCGTCGGGATATTCCCTGTAGGGTAGATTGCAGGGTGTGCTGGGTCTGTCTTGTTGCCATTGTTCGGCTTCAGAGATCCTTTCTTGAGCAGCATAGAGCATTCATTTGCATATTTATCCTGTTTTGACACAGCCTTGATGATCTTCTCATACCCTATGATAGGAGGCAGCTGCTGAGAGCTTGTCCTTGGGTATGATATAGCTCCATCAAGATATAGTGTCTGCGAAAGCTGCAGCGTCACGCTCGGGCTTATCCCTAATGTCCTGTATGCCTCTGTCTGCAGTGTCGTAAGGTCAAAAGGCGTCGGTGGAGCCTGTCTGAACTCGCTTCTTGTGACATTCTTTGCTGTCCCTTTCTTCTCTGGCTTTACCTTCTTGAATATCTTGGATGCCTTTTCCTTGTTCCAGAATGGATTTTCAGTGTGCAGTGCATTGAGATTTCCTTCCTTTACCTCGCCCTTTACTTCAAGTTCCCAGTATGGCTCTGGCTTGAATTCCATTATCGACCGTTCTTTGTCCACAATTATCTTCAGTGCAGGGCCTTGCACCCTTCCAGAGCTCAGTATCTTGTGCATCCCTGTTGCGTGCTTTATGCTTAGTGTAAGTGCGCGGCTCAGGTTTATGCCATATATCCAGTCCAGGAAGTGCCTTGTCTCTCCTGCCTTGGCCTGCCCCCAGTTGAGATGGCCCATCTTGCTGTCATATGCCTTGATAAGATCAGGTTTTGTGAGCGTAGAGAACTTCATTCGGTTGGCATCCTTCTGCTTGCATGCAAAACGAAGGACATTCAGCCCTATGACCTCTCCTTCTGTGTCATAGTCTGTTGCTACTGTGAATTCTGCAGCTTCTTTGCCTAGTTTCTTGAGTACAGAAAGGTATTTTTTGGTGTATGCAGACTCTTTTCGCGCCTTTGAAGTCTCTTCCCAGTCAATGTCAAACACAGGATATGTCCATTTCTTCTTCTTTTCCTTTTCAGCCACTGTATAAAGGTGTCCTACAGCGCACGCGACAACAATATCCTTGCTATCATGCGTTATTTCATAGTAAGGGACGCCCTTTACGCTTTTTTTAAGCGGTTTTCCTGTTGCAAGCGCTTGTGCTATCTTTTTCGCAGCATTTGGCTTCTCTGTGATTATCAGTTCATAACCCATGAAAACCTGAAAATCATGGTTTGTTTAAAAAGGTTATGCTATTTATGTTATTTATGTTTGCAGCACAAGGCATAAAAACCTGTCCTGGTTCTTTCTTTGCATGGATATTATCGACAAGGTATTGAAAGAGGTAAGCGATTCAGCAGATGATGACTCTGGTCTTCTTGTCTTTGGTGAGCCAGGTCAGCTTCCGTCAGAGTTTTCTGAAGATAACTTCCATGGGATAACCAAGAGCCAAGATGCAGGCCAAGATATCATATTCATTGATGGGGGGAATGCAGAGATAATCTCTTCCCCGAACTTCTGCGTGCATTTCATCAGGGTGTTCCACACCATATACAAGGACAGGAAGCGTTCATCCTGCTCTTCTGATGAGTTCTATGTCTTCTGCTCTGCGAGGAACATAAACAAGAGCATATTCTATTCTGCAAAGCTGTTCAAGTCCAAGGCAACTACCCTCACTGATTCATTCTTCAGCACAGATTTCCTCTTCAACTCATTGGACAACAGGCTTTGTGAGAAAGACACCCGTTTGGACATCACAAGAGTGCCTGGAATCATGAGAAGGATTGCAGAGCTCTCAACTGCTCTGCTCTTGGCAGGCAATTCAGATGATAATAATATAGTGCTTGACGGCGACCTTACAGCAAGGATATCTGAAGAGGAAAAGATAATCAGCGCAATCAGCAAGGTCTCAAAACAGAACAATGTCTCTGTCTGTGCTTTGTCAAAGACATCCAATCTTCTTACTTCAAATGGAGGTTCTGTTGTTGCCCTGCTGAGCAGCAAAGCGCCTTCTGGAGCCTGGTATTACTCAAGCCCGGTCTGCTTTGCAAAGCTCCACCCTTCATCTGATTACATCTTCAAGCTGGATACAATCGATCCAGATCCTGACCTGAACAGCATATTCTCCCTGCTTGCTGCCAACAGCAATGACCCTGTCTTCCTCGGCTATCCTTATGGGCTTGTTGAGGCTGACCGCTTTGCAAGGATATCCAACAGGGAGCAGGAGATGCTCAAGACCATATTCATGGCAAAAGCCGGCAAGGATTGGTCTTCCATAGAAACAGCTTCAAAAGCACTGGATGCACATTCTGTGCTGGATAATTTATCTTGATAAAGAGGGTAAGCTTTAAATACTAACTATATATAGTACAGCCTGTAAAGGGGGTGTAAAGGCATTGAATAAGAGCGCTAAGATGTCAACATTGATTGTTCTAGGCATTATTGTCATCTCTCTTCTTGGCCTGCTTATCATGGATTATCAGTTGAGGAAAGCAACAGATATAACAGGAGCTTATCTTGAGTCTGGCAGCACTGCCTATATCTCTGAGAACATGCTTACTGGAGCTGTTGTATTCTCTTTTATTGTGTTCCTGCTTGCTGTCTTTACTTTTGCAAAGGTCAGGAAGTCAAGGCTCATCTCTACAATGCCTTTGGCAAAGATCAATGATGAGATAAAGAAGATCGATGAGCATCTCAAGGGGCCAAATCCTCCTTCAGAATAATCAAGGCACCCTTGCCTTCCACTTGTATTGGTAGCCGAAGTGTGTCTTCTTGCGTTCTATGAAACCGCGACGCACAAGATCATTGAACACCTGGTTATGCATCCTGCTGTGATATTTCAATTCTTTCTCGCTCACCCAGCTGTTCTTGTATTTGTGCTTGAAGAAATATTGTATCTCATGCGCAAGCTTCACGCGCTCGCTTGTATCAGGATCCTCTTTTTTTCGTGCCATTTCAGAAATGTTCGAGTGTCTTCTGGTCTTTATTATACCTTTCCTTGTACTTGGGCGGCTCTACAGCGATAAAGGAAAAACCCCAGTCTTCTGCCATCTGTTCTGCATTGCCTGTTATCTTCGGCGCTGCTATTATGCCGCGCACATTCTTTGTTCCTTTCAGTTTCTTCATCTTCTCGACATACCGTCGCAGCTGCGTAACAGCAGAAAGGTCTGCGCAATAGCGTTTGCACTCCACAATCACTAAGTTATTGTCTTTGTCATAGCCAAAGACATCGATAAAACCATATTTTGTATGCTCTTCCATTGACAATGGCTTGAAATCAGGCGATACCAATGTCGGATTGTTGTATATCATCTCTGACATGTCTTTCTCTGTCCCTATTATCTGTATCTTCTGCCCGTCCTTTAGCTGATGCGAAGCGACAAAGTGCACCTTGCTCATCCGTATGTCAAGATATTCCTTCATCTTGAGGTTCTGTGACTGCAGATACAGTTTTCCATCTTCTACTTTCACGCTGTGCTTTGCATCCGGCTTCATGTAATTGATCGGTGCATTGCCTTCTGGCTGGTGCACAAGAAGTGTATTGTCTGCCTTTATCACTATCAGTCTCTCTCCGATAGGCAGGTAAGCCTCTGCCCTTCCAGAATACTCTACATCACACTCGCAGCCTATGACTATCGTCTCATTCCGCCTTATGGCATCCCTTATCTTCACTGCGTGAGAATCCAATTTAACCCCCAGAAGCGATCCAAGAAGTGTTTGTTTTTATATTTTTTGCAGTGTTTTTTAAAGAAAAAAGGTCTATTCCTTTATCCTTCCAATGCCCTTCTCAATCAATATCTCTTCTATCTCTGTCTTGCTCATGAACTTGTTATATGTCTCGCCGTCTATCACTACTGCAGGAGTCCCTTCAATGCTGAAAATCCTCTTCATCGTGTCAAGCGCAGCATTCTCGATTGCATAATCAAATGAATACACATACACATCTGCATAGTTTCGTCTTATCCATGTCAAGATGAATCCTTGTTCTTTGCAGTCGCTGCAGTCCTCTTCATTCTTGTAGAAGAAAAGTATCAGTGCATTTGTCTGGTTGCATTCCTTGTTTGTCTTCTTCATGAACAGCCAGTTCCTGATCTCAAGAAGCGAGTAGTATTCCTTCAGGTCCACTACATTCCTGTCATCCTCCCCTAGCCTGTTCTCCATATAGTCCAGCTTGGACGCCATCTCATACAGCTCGTCTGCAAGCGGTGTCGAGTTCACATAAGAGCATGGATCCTCTGCTATCAGCTCATACTGCAGCTCCATCGCTACTGTGTCTGTCTTCAGGTCCTGCCCTATGTAGTCTATCTGGTCCATCTTCTGTGAGGAGAAATAGTTACCTATCATCATTCCAACTATGAATATGAGTGTTGTTATGGCAAATACTGCCAAGTACTTTCCTTTATCTATCTTCTGGCGTCTGTTCATCTTAATAGTGCTTTGTTTCTGCGTGCTTGCGCTCTCTTCCCCTCCACCCCACGTCTTTTCCTTTCACCCTGGCGTGTATTGCGCTTGCCCACCAGTATGCATAAAGGGGAAGATATAGAAACATGAATAATACATAACATAATGCTATGTTCTGCCTTTCCTTTGACAGTCTTTTTGCGAGGTATACCATCGCTATCCCGATACCCAGTGCCACCAATCCTATCATCGCCAGCGGGCTCTGGTTCAGGTAGAACACATCCCATTTGAGGTCCAGCAGCTTCCATATGTCGAAGTTGACATTGTACAGGTTGACGAGCCTTGAATAGTTCTTGTCTACCATTACATAAAGAGAGTATGATACCATAACAATCGCAAGGACAACTGAAAGATACGCGCTCGGCAATACAAACAGGCCCAGGTTGCCGTACTTTCTTGAGAACAGCAGCTGCTTGTATTTCTGGGTGTTCTCCATGAATCCTTTGTACCATCTCACCCTCTGCTTCTTTGTTGTCATGAATGTCGGCATCGCGACTGCATAGACATTCGCGTCTACTGCATTCTCTATCTCATAGCCATATGCCTGTATCCTGAGGGATATCTCGATGTCTTCTGTGCATGTAGTCACGTCATAGCCGCCGTACTTGTCAAAGAATTCCTTCCTGAAAACTGTGAATGGCCCTGGTGTTACGTGTATGCTGCCGAGATAAGAGAACACCTTCCTCAGATACACGCCCAGCAGGAACTCTACAACCTGTATCTTCTGCCATATTGTCGTTGGCTCTGTGCATTTCAATGAAGGGGTTACTGCCATCACG
>JAHWIS010000160.1 GCA_019322385.1 Candidatus Woesearchaeota archaeon | reverse complement strand
TGCGGACGCTTGAGATGCACCGTCAGGAATCTGCGCTTGCAGCAGAGATTGCAGTGAAGCAGGAGCTCAGCGACGAGGCTATCCAGCTGATCACCGGAAGCATAGAGGCAAATGACAAGTACACAAAAGGCCATTCTGTGCGTGTTGCGCATTACGGTCTCCAGATATTCAAGTATCTTGACCCGCAGATCAGGCAGGACATCCTCAATAAGGATCCTGATTTTGAGGATAATTTCGACAATGCCTGCAAGGTCCATGACATGGGAAAGATAGGCATACCTTCCCGTATCCTTAAGAAGCCTGGCAAGCTGACTGCTGAAGAATATGCTTTTGTCAAGAAACACCCTATGATAATGTATAATCTGCTGTCCAAGCTCAAGAACTGGGAGCGTGCAGCGAACTATGCAGTAGGGCATCATGAGAAATATGATGGCACAGGCTATCCTCATGGCCTCAGAGGAAGGGAGATACCTATATCGTCGAGGATCATGGCAGTCGGTGATGTGTTTGACGCACTGACCTCACAGAGGGCATACAGGGATCCCTGGTCAATCGAAAAGACAATAACGATAATCCAGAAAGACACAGGCAGTCATTTCGACCGCAATATAGTCGATGCTTTTCTCACCATACCAATGGATGTAGTCAAAGGGATAATGGCGATGGAGAACTATGACCAGGATGCAAGCACCCAGCCGCACTCTGGAAAAATAGAGAAAAGAACAGATTGATAGAAGATTTCTTTAGTATTCTGAATCCTTCACTTCAAACCCTGCTTTTTTTGAAGATTCCAATCCATCAAAGTCAGTCACTGTTAGCTCAAGAGTGTATGGTCCTGCTTCATCAAATTCAAGTTCGAATTCTCCTGACGTGTTGACAATAGGAGAATCACATCTGCTTCCTCTTTCATAGACGCAAACTGAATATTCAGCAATGCCATTGCAATCATCACCATTGCCGAAGCTTTCTACATCATAGCTCCATGTAAAATCAACATCAGCCTTCTGGCCTGTTGTAATGGAGTCCAGCTGCAAAGCTGCTATGAGCTGATCTTCTCCATAATGCTCATTAAAAGCTGCAATGAATGCGTAATTTGGCTCTATGATAGGCACAGGGTGAAAGTTTGAGTTGGTTCCATCTGATGAACTGGGAACTACTGAAAAATATGACATTTGTGCACTTTGAATTTGGCGTCCTGAGACACCAGTTTCAGTATATTCAATGTGCAATTGATCTGTAGTCAAAATGACTTCATGCCATCCTTCTCTTTCAAACGTATAGTGGAAGTCAGGTATGGGCAGTTCCTGTACGTCTTCTGAGCTTAAGTCTAGTTCACGGCTTTCTTGCACTACTCCATCCACAGTCCAAGAATAAAACAACCTGTCCAGACATTCGATAGGTGTGGACTCATTAGTAAAAGTGATCTCTTTATTCAGGGGAACAACAGTACCCCAGTATGTGCCGGTCTGGTCAAAAAATCGTTCTGAAGGAGAGTATGAGAATTTAGCTTGTTCATCATACTGATTCGGAGATTCAAGTTCCGGACCTCTCATAAGTGTACACGATGGAAGAGGGTCATGATCTATTTCCTCTAATGGAAGAGGGTTATACTCTGCTTTCTCCATGTCTGGGCTAACAGCAATGTTAGCAGCAGGTTGAAATTCATCTGCTCTGTTTTTATCAGGTGCCTGACCGCATGAAGCAAAAGGAAGGCATGATAAGACCAATGCGCATAGTGTTGTTTTGAATCCCATGTTTTCGAGAGTTTAACACTCATATATAAATCTTTCTATTTTTAGTCACCAATGAGTGGTAACAAATCCTCTGCAAAGGAAAGACTCAGAACCTATTTCTTCCCCTCACTCCAGTCTATCATAGTGCCGTTTCTTTTTGCTTTGTCTGTCGTGAAGCCGTCCGGGAACCGTTTCTTGAGCTTGGATATGTTCTCTTCCAGTACCTCGTGCATGTCCCATCCAAAGAAGTTGCAGATCATCGCAGCATACCATAATGTGTCACCTATGTTCTCTCTTATGCCATGCTTCTGGTCATTGTCATGAGCGAATGTCTTCTTGATGCAACTCGCGACATCCCCTGCCTCTCCGGATATGCCGAGCCCCCATGTGAGTATCTCTTTCTCAGAAGTTTCAAACCTCTTTGCAGTCAGCTTGCACATATCCTGATATTCCTTTAAGGCCTTGCTTTGCTCAGCCATTAACACCAC
>JAHWIS010000014.1 GCA_019322385.1 Candidatus Woesearchaeota archaeon | reverse complement strand
GGGCATAGTATGGATTCTAGGATTTTGAGGGTGTTTTTAAAGGTTATGGTTATTTCTCTGGCTTGCTAATCAGAACTATATTCCTGCTGAGGTTCTTGTGGACATAGATGTTGAATTCGTTCTCGACAATGAACTTTGTCTTGTTGAGGAGCTTCTTGTGGTCTACGAATGAGGGGAATATCAGGACTGCCTTGTATCGCAGTATCTTCCACAGTGTCTTGAGGAAATTTGCATAGAGGTTCTCGAGCTTGTCTGTGATCTTCGAGCCTTTGCCATACGGCAGGTCTGTGACAACATAGTCCACTTCATTGTTCAGGTGCGTAGCGTCCCGTTTCTCGAGATGGAAGCGCTTTATCTTGAAATAGTCGAGGTTATTCTCGCACCTCCTGAGCATCTTGTCGCTGATGTCATAGCCTACGGTGTTGAAGCGCATCAGCCCTGCCTCGATCATTATCCCTCCAAGCCCGCAGAACGGGTCGACAAGCACCTTGCCGACAGGTATTCCTGTCAGGTTCACGCATGCGCGTGCAAGCTTGGGCTTTATTGTCGTCGGGTGCTTTTCAGGACGGACACTCGGCCGTCTCTTGTGGAATGCCTTAGGTATCTCTTTCAACACCTTGCCGACGAATATCTTCTCTTCTGTGACAATGACCTCAATCTTTGTACGGGCATGCTCAAGATCGACCCGAGGCTCCTTTACCTTCTGCCAGATAAACCTGGCAAGCTCTGCCTCTTTCTCATAGAACTTGACATCACCTATATTCATTATCCTCAAGGAGAAATTGCGCTCATACACCTTTTTCCAGGCAAACTTCTCCATGCTCTTGTCCAGGTCTTTTGAGCTGGACTCAAACAGGTATTCATAGACCTTCTTTGTCATGGCAAGCCTGTCAAACCTAAAGTCAGCTTCGCAGATAAGGATGTTCTCGAACATCCAGTAGTCCTGGGTTCCTGCAAGAGCCAGCACCTCTTCCCTTGCAAGGTCAAGATCCTCTCCAGAGAGCACGAAAATGCATTTCATCAATGGACTGAAATTTCCGAGTTATAAAAGCTTTTTCCAATATTTTAGGATGTATTATATCGATATATATCTGATATACTTAAGATACAGAAAATAAACAAGATTTTAAGCATTTTAACACCATATTTCGAGATAATTGCAGATAAGCAAGGAAAAGTTTATAAATAGCACTTATATATCAATATGATATATGGATGATCTGCTCTTACATATACGGGTCAGCAAGAAGGTAAAGGAACAGATGCGGGTTCTGATAGAGTCAGGCTACTTCAACAACCAAGCTGAGGTCGTAAGGGAAGGCATCCGAAGCACACTTCTACGCTACAAGGAAGAGCTTGGTGAAAGGCAGCATGAGATCCAAAGGAAGAAGTAGAGTGAAAAGCAGGCACGTAAAAAAAAAGATAAACAATAACATACTGCTCGTGCTAGCCATATTTCTCATCATCGTCAACCTTTACAACTTCATGCTCAGCACAAAGGATGTTGTGACAGGACAGGCAGGGACGTCTGGTGTTGCGCAGATCTGCATCGGACGCGCGCCAGACATAACATCACCTACACCTGATTCTGAAATCATTGTAAGCGGACTATACAATTCATCAGTCCAGGGAAACTATACATCAAACATAACTTTCTTATATTACACAATAGGGAACTCTCAGGTCCAGTTCGGGTGGGATGATGATGCTGACAATGATACCTACTTCAATTCTACACTAGATACCACTGCAATAGCTGACGGGAACTGCAACTATAGGATAACTGCGGATGCTGAGGGCGTCTGCGGCATGACAACAACAAAGGAGTCTTCATTGTTCAGCGTGAACAATACAGATGTCGCGCCTACCTGGGATGAGTTCAAGAACAGCATATCGACAAACTTCTCTCTGTATTCATCATGGACAAACATAGCAGATGCTAGGATCGCGGTTACGGATTACGGGATAATCAATTTCACGACAACAAATCTCGATGGTGCAGACCTGGACCATATGTTTGAGATAATGCTCAATACTATCCTCCTGAACACATCCACGACATACAACTGCTTTGATGATGTCGAGTATGGCATCACATTCTTCAATGCAACACCAACCTTAACTCTGCAAAGGAATGGAGTCACATGCGGAAGCGAATGCTACAACTTCAACAATGCAAGCTATGTCGGGGATAATTTCTCTTTTTCCACGACAGTCGCTGGTGAGGTCAACTTCACAATAATAACAGACAACAATGCGCCAGTGCTGACATCGGACATATCCAACCAGACCTGGCCGCAGGACACGAGCATATCTCCATTTGACCTTGATGATCATTTCACTGACCCTGACAATGACACACTCACATACAACTGGAGCATTGACATCTCACAGGTCAATGTGAGCCTGGACGGTGATAATGTCGTCACGTTCACGCCTGATCCAGGATTCTTTGGCATAGGACACATCACTTTCTATGCAAATGACGGAATAACATCCACTGCATCGAATGAAGTGACGCTGACTGTAGCTTACTCAGCCCCAACGCCAGCACCATCAGGTGGGGGTGGAGGAGGGGTGAGACAGCCTAAATGCGACGAAGACTGGCTATGCACAGACTGGGGTGTCTGCTACAGCACAGGCTGGCAGTTCAGGGACTGCAGTGAACAGAACGACTGCAGAACAGAATACGACAAGCCAGCAACATCAAGGCTGTGCGAATATGTGCCGACATGCCATGACCGAATAAGGAACCAGGGAGAGGAAGGTGTTGATTGCGGAGGACCATGCTCTGCATGCGGAACATGCGAAGACGGCATACTGAACAGGGGCGAGATAGGAATAGATTGCGGAGGACCATGCCCATCATGCGGAACATGCTTTGACGGCGTGCAGAACCAAGATGAGGAAGGGGCAGACTGCGGAGGACCATGCGTGCCCTGCATAACATGCGAAGACGGCATAAGGAACCAAGGCGAGACAGGGGTTGACTGTGGAGGACCATGCCCATCATGCGCAGTGAAGATGATAGAGCAGGCAGTGAACATGAACCCAATCCTGGCAGGAGCCTCAATACTTGCAGCACTGGCAATAATACTGCTGGCCCTGATCTTTGGAGTGTTCAAGAACAAACTCATAAGATTCAAGTCAAAGCTGCTCAACTATTACATGAGATCATCAAGGATGCTTAAGCTGAAGAAGCTCAGGAAAGAGGTCCCGATCAACAACTGGGCCAAGACCCATCTTGACAGCATCGAGGAAGCTATACCTGTTAGCAGCATAAACAAGTCAGTGAATGCTGTGGACAGGCTTGCAAGGATATTCTTCAAGAGGGTGTTCCTGATAAGGTATTCATTCACGACAAAGGAGCTATTGGCAGAGCTGCAGAAGAACAGGATGCCTGCAGTGTTGACAAAGGCGACAGAGCTGTTGTTTGATGAGCTGTCGCAGATAAAATATGGCGGAGAGAAGATAGACCAGGGCGGTGTCAAGACACTCGTCGGACAGGTCAGGGTAATCACAGATAGGATAGTCAATGAGATAGAGGTTATGCAGAACAAGAAGATAGGTATATCTGAAAGGGACATCAGGGGAATAGAGAAGACGATGAAAGGGGCGCGGAAGCTGAGCGTACAGGACCTGGTGAAAAGAAAGAAATAGTTTTTTCATGATCACAAAAAAAGAGGTGTATTTAATATGGCAGTCTTCACTAATACTGAACCTTCAAAAACTGAGATGGACAGGCTTGAAGAGCAGATAAAGAAATATCATACGCTCATTCTCAAAGCAAAGGCAGAGGTCGACGAGGTAGTCCTCGGTCAGGAGAAAGTCATAGACGGACTGTTCAGGGCAGTGTTTGCCGGCGGGCATGCTCTACTCGAGGGAGTGTCAGGCACTGGAAAAGCAATCCTTGCAAAGACAATGGCAAATGCAGTAGGCTGCACTTCTGCACGCGTGCGCATGAGCCCGGAGAGCAGGGTTGCAGATCTTGTCTCTAACGGCGGGAAGAAGGGTATGAAGAATTTCCTTGTTGTCGAGGATATCAACCACGCCCCAGGCAGAGTGCAGTCAGCACTGATACAGGCGATGCATAATAAACAGATTATAGTAGAGGGCAGCGCAGTCAAGCTCCCGTCGCCATTCTCTGTCGTAGGCACCCAGAACCCTGCAGAGCACCACGGCGCATTGAAGAAATCATTGGTCAACAGATTCATGTTCAAGCTCACTGTAGGGTATCCGAGCGCAGAGCATGAGCAGGAAATGCTAAACAACAACATGGAGATGCATGATTTCGAAGAGTTCGATGTCACGCAGGTCATATCTGCGCAGCAGCTGGCAGAGATACAAGGCATTGTGAAGAAGATATATGTGTCAAAGAAGATAGAGAAATATATTGTCTCGATTGTTGATGCTACGCGGCATCCTGAGAAATACAGGATAAAGCTTGCGCGGTATGTCGAGCTTGGCGCATCACCGATGGGCGCGATAAGCCTTTTATTAGGTGCGAAAG
>JAHWIS010000159.1 GCA_019322385.1 Candidatus Woesearchaeota archaeon | reverse complement strand
GTCAATTGGGACACATTCCCTGCCAATGCTGTGATGGTCGGCGAAGCCACTGCTGTTCTCCTAGATGTCGAGTCGACTGTCAACGTTGTGGGACCTTCTGGCAGTCCTGCAGCTGCCACTAAGCCTGCGCTCAGTAGTAACCATAGACCAAGAAGGAGCCACATATCTAGGTGCTTCCTACATACCATTATGTTTCACCTCTTTTCGTCTCTGGACGAAGGACTTTTAAGAAAACCCCTCCTCCCGTAACGTTCTAACCTCTCAATTATTATCAGTCAAGCGCACAACAATACTCCAGAGCAGTATGCGCTATTGATAGCGTAATATCACACAACTCCAAAATGGAATATTATTATACACTATTGATGGTGGAATATGTATACTAATATTTAAATATTTCTATTTAAGGGTTTATATATTAGAACAGGTGAAACAAGTCAAGACATATAAAAACAATATATAGATAGTTACCACAAGTCTCTAAACAGTACAACTTAGAACTATTTAGGCTTTAAGCCCATCTTTTCAGCTTTAGCAGCTGTTTGTTTGAGATTTTCAGCCAAATTCTTTATTTCATCTTCTTTTTCATGCAAAAGCGTCTTTTTCGACTCTATTTCATCATGAATCGCTATCCATTCCTGTTCAAGCCTTTGCAAAGGTGTAATGCACTGTTCAACCTTCTTGTTCATAGCATCTATCTCTTCTGAGCGCTTCTGAGTCTTCCAGTGCTTCTTCATATCCGAAAGTAGATTTACGCTTGGAGCTGTCAGCTTTGTTGACTTGACTCCTTCCTCATGCAGTTTCCTGAGAAGGTTAGAGAAATAGAGCCGTCTGTCGTCGAGGCCTTGCGCGACTTCAGAAGTTGTATCAGCATCTGCTACAGGCGGAAGCTCATCTGGTGCCAGTTCAGTCCCAGCAGCCTCTCCTACAGGTGCTTCTGCTGGCGGAAGCTCATCTGGTGCACCTTGCTGGGCATCAGAAGCCTGCTCTGGCGCATTCTCTGCTTTCTGGGGCAGATCAGGCAGTTCATCAGGCACTTCTTGCTGCTGCGCTGGTTGCTGTCCCTCTTCTTTTTTCTTTCCTATACCAAGCAATGGCAATTACCCACCCCTTCAATGTACTTTAGATACTGCGAAATACTACAATGCACAACCACTAACAACCACCATTTAAAAATATTTACAATACCTAAACAGTAGTAATAGGTCGTTTTTTGTTGTTCTTTTTGTTATTCGATTTCTGCTACTTTACTACTTTATCTCTGTGTAGAATGTCACTGTGAGAACATCAGGAGTTTTATAATTCTTCAGCCTTGAAGCTACCTTCAGCTCATAATCATAGAATCCATACATTCCCTGCTTTGATTGGTTCACTCTAGTGACAAAGATGACATCCTCCTTTGATGTGTTGTCGAACTGGTTGTTGCTATTAGAATCATCGCTGCTGTCCCAGAGTATGCCAGTCACAAAGGTTGAAGAGTTGGTGCTGTTTATCAGCGGAACATTATTGATCGTTGTCCCGAAGACGCTGAATGTTCCTGTTGCAATCGGATTTCCTCCGCTTGTAAATGTAAGGTTGAGTGAATCAGGATAAGATGAAGAGTTCACTGCATTATCAAACTCTGTGAAATCATCTGCCATGTAGCTTCCGGTCGTGTTCCTGCTGAACGCCTTCAATGAGCTGAAGTCAGGGTTGCTGTCAGTATCTGTCGCGTATACCAGGCTGTCTGTCGTGTCACTGACATTCCATTTCATCACAGTCTGGTTCTGCGCAGTCTGGAGTGCCAGCCAGCCAGTGACATTCCCGACAAAGATGGTCCACATCGACACATCTATTGTCTGGTAAGCATAATTGTTTGCTTCATTGCTCTCAACTATAGACCCATTGGTGTCGACAGGGGGATCAAGCACAACATAGATGTCGTATTCCCCTACTTTTGCAGTCCAGTTTTCCTGCACTGTGGTCGAATCACCAGCACTTAGGTTAATTGTGTGGTCGCTACCTATCTGAGGTCCTGTCGAATAATGACCTTCATAGAATCGCACCACAGCATCTGTTGCAGTAGACGTGCCATCATTGTATATGCCTGCAGTTATGGTCACTACCTGGTTTTCTGTAGGTGTATTATCGCTGAATGTTATATTTGTTGAATTTATGCGCAGGTCAGGAGCAAGTATCGAGCAGTTAACAGTGAGCGTGTCTGCTGTTCCATCCTGATCAGAAGTAAGCTCAAAATCTGCCTGGAAGCTTCCACCAATATCAGTCGAGCAGTTGAAATAGACAGTCTCCACATCAGTGCTTGCCATGTCTTTTGTCGACCAGTTTGTCGTGATTACGCTGCAGTCCCCACTCGCGCAGCTTAACTGTACATTGTTGTTTGTATTGTTTGAATATATCTGTCTTGATCCGCTTGGATCAGCGCCTCCGATCACAACGTTTCCTATATCAAGAGGCGTCGCAGAGCTTGGATTGTACCACTCAATGCTTGCAAGAACTGTAATATCCCTTTTTGCTGGCTCAATCTCATACACAACCCTGTTGCTGTCATAACACTTAACTGTCCAATTGTGGTCGCCAGGAAATATGTTTGAAAGAGTAAAAATCGATGTAGTGTTCTCCACAACGCTTGAGTTTGTCATGTTGACCGCGCCATCAAAGATAAGAGAGCAATTAACAATATTTCCTGCATCTGTGGTGTTGTACTGGAAAGTGATTGAAGTGTCATATGTATTATATGGATCAGCCGGTGAGAGGAGATATACCTCAGGTATCATCATAGTAAGATTCAGATAAGGTACATTTCCTGTTGACTGGCTATCTTCCTTGTCTTCAATCACGACCCATGCAGTTGCAGCCCCTGTTTCTGTTAGTGCATACGCAGCATAGCTCTCGCCAGAGCTGAAAAAATCAGAATATGTGCCTGTTATAGTCCAGCTGAACCATCCTGAAGCGCCTATCGTGTTCTGGGCCACAGAACCACCATAGCTTGGCTTATTGTTCCACGTCAGGTTTGTTTCTGTCCAATCAACATTTGAAGAATTTCGCAAGTCATATGATTTGCTGTTAGTTGCAGAATAAACATATGTATACAAGACAGCGTCAACAACATAATAGCCTGATGGGTCTGAAAGGTCAAAACGGAACCAGGTTTCGAGTGTTTCGCTGCCGGTCTTGCCTGCTTTCAGGCTTTGGCCATCGTAATTAGTAGTTCCTGCACTGTTGTTTACATAAGTATCATCCATGGTATAAATTATATCTGTCTGAATCAGTGCAGATACCTGGACAGCTGCCAAGCTCAAAAGAAGCAGTGCCACCAACAAACAAAAAGCACCTTTTCTGCTTTCCACAGTGATATTCCTATGCATTGTCGTATCATTGACCCCCATAACAAAAATGAACATGACATGATAAAAACGATAAAGCAAACTATGATCCTTCTGGCTTTTCTCCTCCATCTCCTGCAGCGGCTCCACCAGCATCCCCGCCGGCTTCTCCTCCAGCTTCTCCACCTGCATCTCCACCGCCCTCTGCCGGCGCTTCAGTATTGACCTCGCTGCCGCCGCCCTGCATATCCATCTGAAGATACTTGCCGAGGTCCAGCCCTTTTGCGAACATAGGATTTTCTTGCAGCAGCTTTGCTAATGCATTCGATAGCGTCTCTGCCCGCTGAAGCCTTTCATCAAAAGCTCCTTTGAGCTCACCTTTTGCCTCATTGAAGTTCGTGCCTAGGCTCTTTAGGCCGCTCTCTGCAGCGTCTGCTATTGCCTTCATCCTCTTGCCGAGCTTCTCTACCTCATTCAGCCTCTTCTCGAATTCCTTCTTTTCGATGAACTTTGCTAGCTTGACCTCTACCTTGTCGACCTTTTCGCCTGTCTCCTTTATCTGGCTCTGCACAGTAGACATCTTTCCGATGAGCTCATTGAACTCCTTGAATGTTTTCTGAGACTCGACAAACACATTCTCGACCCTGTCAGAATGCCTTTCGACAACTGCTGTGAGCTTTTTCATGTTGAGGACTTCAGTCTTGACCTCTTCGTTGAGCTTCAGTACCTCTTCAATGCCTTTGAAGACCTTCATCTGGTTTCGCATGTTCTTCAGCTGCTCCATTATGTTCTGTATCATCGCGTCCTTGCTCTCTACGAGCCCGCGCAGCCCTTCTACCTTTCCGTCAGACTTCTGCACCTGTATCATGAGCTTGTCAGGATGGACAGATTCCACAAGGTCTGCTGCCTTTGTTGTCTTCACTTCAAGAGTGCCCATGTTCCGGTTGACATCCATTACCTGCCCGCGGATCTCACCTATCTGCTCATTCATTGTTGCGAAGCGTTCTGCATTGGCTTTCCTTATCTCTTTGAAAGAATCGAGCGTTGCCTTTATCTTGGCTATCTCTGCGACTAGACTGCCTACGTTCATCTCAGAATCGCCGCCAGAACCGCCAGAGCCCTGGTCAGAATCTTCAGAAGTGTCTTCCTCTTCCTTTGCCTCTTCTTGCTTTTTTTTCTTTTTGCCAAAAATGTTCCTGGCACCCCTTTTGTCTGTTCTATGTAGCCTAAAGCCTTAACTACCTAAATCTACTACAATAGCTGATAACTTGATTATTGTATATTTAAAGGTTTTGCTAAGTTTTGACATGTTTTCACAGCTGATCAGCCATCCGAGAAATTTTCACATTTTTAAATGAAAATATTTATATAAACCAATCCCTAAAGCACGATTGAGATGAAAGCATCCTCAATACACCATTTCAGGACCCATCAATACAGGGTATTTCTTGCAGAGCCTTATTTCAAGCTGGACCTGGAAGAGGAGATAAAGTGGCATGAGGACCATCTGCGCAAGCTGCGGCTCCAGGCAAAGAACCCACATATCTTCCATCGCAGCAGGACATCTCACAAGGTAGATCATCATCGTGAGCGGCATTTCAAGGAGCACGTGATAGAGTCAATACCCTTCCATGAGAAGATCCTGTCTGATCACAAGAAGAGGCTCAAGACAGTTCTTGACATAATTCCAGAAAGGAAATACAAGAAGATCCAGAAGGTCTCGATAAAGGTCAATGCTGTGCCCGACTACTTTGTGTTTGACAGGCTCAACAAGAAGTCCTTCTTTGTCATAGACAGGCCAACTCCAGAAAAAGAGAGATGGTCAAAGGTCGTGAAGAAGAAAAAGCTTTGCGAAGTTATGTTTTTAGAATAAGAGGAATAGACTATGGAAGAGAAAGAGGAGATAGTCGATCTCAAAGCCAGTTCAAGGATGAACGAACTGAAGATTGAGGCCCTTGTGAACATTCTTGTAAAGGAAGGGGTCATCAGCAAAGAGGATTTCAAAGAAGAGTTTGAGTCCCTTTGCGAGAAATAATAAAGATAATCCTGAAGTGGTCTTATGGCTTTTGAACCAGTAATCATCATAAATGGCCTGAGCCAGGTCGCAGTTTCTGTTGCTTCAGTACTCCTTGCTCTGAAGTTAGGAAAAGAAAAAAAGAACCTGCTCAAGAAACCTTTCTATCTGCTTTCAGGAGCATTCCTTGTGGTCGCGCTGATCAACATATTATGGTCCTTCGGCATTATAGATATATCTAAAGCAGACAACATGATCATAGGCCCTATATTCAACCTTATTTTCCTCGGAGTCTGGTTCTATACAGGTGTTGTACTATCAGGGCACAGGCATATCTATTATCTGATACCTGTATTCATAATGAGCATCAACGCATTTCTGCTTTTCAACAACCTTGCAGTTGTCAGCGACGTGATTACAGGTCTTGTCCTTATGGGTGTATTTTTCCATCTGGGCTTTGTAGACAACGATATCATTAAGAAGATGAGCTTTGCAGGTATGGCATACGGGTTGTTGCTTGCAGTGACTTCTGTCATTTCCTATGCTGCGGGAATCGCCCACACAAATTCGTTCTGGTTCATTCCTAACATTGCGGTGCTGTACCTTCTCTATCTCTTCTGGCAGGACAGCAGCATCCGAGCATCTGCACAAGAGATTACAAAGCATCACATACCTGTCATCGCAGAAGTATTCAAGCTTGGTTTCTTCATTCTCAGCATCAGCATCTTTATTATGCTTGGGACGCTTGGTGTGCATGAGCTTGGCCACAGCCTCGCAGCAAAATCATTCGGCTGCTCGCACACGACAAGCTTCGGCATTGGACAGGCAGTGACGCACATTACGTGTGAGAGCGCATCAGGCAGCACATTCATCACTCTGGCCGGTTTTCTTCTGACTGTAATCATCTCGCTTCTCATCTATTTCATGGGGAATGATTTTGCAAAACGTATTGCACACATGATGTTCGGATTTTCAATGCTCATTGCACTAGATGATTTCACTGTTCTCAGCACGCCGTATTCAGCGGTCACAGCGCTGATTGTCGTCTCATCCATCTTCATCGGATACGGTATTGTTCGCATTGTCAAGAACTATGAGCTTGAATACAGTGATTATGAAGCAAGCGCGCATGCATCTTAAAGGGAAAGGTATTTAAACTTGAGATGCTGATTCTATCCCATAAAATGGTGCTTGAAGGACTGATAAAACCTTTCAAGGCAGAGAAAAGGCCTCTTGAGATGTTCTTTATCGGCATACTTTTCAGTTCTATCGCCATCCTGCTGAGCATCTTTGTGTTTGCACCATATTCTAGCATTGTCTCTATTGCGCTCACTGCTATGGTTTGTGTTCCCTTGATATATGGTATCATAAAGATGGAAGAGCGCAAGAGCATGGAGATAAAGAAAGAGTCATTGCTTGTCAAGGAGCATGGAAGGGCAATGATGTTCTTCCTTTTATTATTTCTCGGATTTGTCGTCTCATTTGCACTTTGGTATATATTCCTTCCTGAAGCGTATGTCGCAGAGGTCTTCAATGTGCAGACCGAGACATTATCAAGCGTCTGGAGCAGCAGCGATATTACAGGTGCGGCGGTGAACCAGACAGACGGCGTGTTCGATCTGCTTAGGCATAACATCAAGGTCTTGTTCTTCTGCCTGATATTTGCTTTTTTCTATGGATTCGGCGCAATCTTCATATTGACTTGGAATGCTTCAGTCATTGGCGCTGCTGTCGGTGACATGGTGAGGTCGACCATGCACACCGGATTCATTTCCAGCATATCTGCAGGGCTACTGAGATACATGATCCATGGCATACCAGAGATCATAGCATACTTCACTGCAGGTCTTGCAGGAGGGATAATATCGATAGCAGTCATCAATCATGACTTCAAGAGCGAAAAGTTCAAGAATGTCCTTAAGGATTCGTTGGATCTTGTTGTTGTTTCTCTTGCGCTTCTTGTCGTAGCAGCTTTCTTAGAAGTGTTTGTCAGCCCGCTGTTATAACAACAGGCATTACATAGCACATTCCCTAAGCATCTCCAGGAATAAAGCATTATTCAGGACATGCGTATTGCGTATTATAGCTTCTCTCTCTGGGTCTATGCTGTGGTCAAAAGCCGAGGTCGGCCTTCCTATTATTCCTTTGT
>JAHWIS010000158.1 GCA_019322385.1 Candidatus Woesearchaeota archaeon | reverse complement strand
TGTTGAGCTCAACCCTTCTGTTGAACGTCTCAGGCACATCGATCATATACTTGCCTTCTGCCAACTTGAACACTACAGGGTTCTCCTTGTTGAACAATTGCACCAGGTCAAGCTCGAACTTGCCTGGCTCTGTGACCCTAATTGACTCAAGGTCAAGTACCACTGCCTCGTCTTCATTCTCAGCCCCGACAATGTCAAATACATCTTCCTCTATCTGGGTCTTCTGTTCATCTGTGAGGCTGGTCGTTATCTTCTTGGCCTGCTCTAGCGATTCTTGTTTTACAAAGAACCAGAGCCTTGAGCCGCAGGTGCAGCCTTTCTTTAGAAGTGTAGAATCACCGTCATCATGTAATTTTCCGCATCTTACGCATTGGTGGGGCATTGTTTAACCTTTAGCTTTCTTTTTCTTTGCCTTCTTCTTGCTTGATTTCTTCGATTTTGTATCTGTCGTAAAGAGCTGTATCTTATTAGGATCTTTCTTGATCTCTTTCACCACTGAAGCAGGTCCTATTATCGTCAGGCCTTGCCTGTCTCCCAGCAGCGCATTGATGAACTGCTGCTTCATCTTCTTGAAGAAAGCGAAATTTTGGGATTCAGGGTATATGACAGCAAGCTCAATTCCCTTGAACTCTGCATTTATCTCTTCCATCGTAGTCTTTATGAGCTCTGTCTCCTCTTCCTTCTTGAGCCGTCCCTCAAGCAGCACTATCTTATCCTCTTTGACAGAATTGAGGAGTTTCCTGATCCTTCCTAGTGAGCTCAGGTTCTCGATCTCGATGTAAGGAACAAACTGTAATGTCAATCCCATTTTTTAAAACCTCATTTTGCGATATTGAACAATGCTCCGTAAAAGTCTTCCATATTGTTGCCTTTTTTTGCAGATATCCCGACAACCTCATATTGCGGGAATGCTGACTTGACCTTATTGAGTTTTGATCTCTTCAAGTCCACCTTATTGCCGACAACAAGCACAGGTATATCCCTTGCAGCGAGGTTTCCTATGATTGTTATGTTGACCTGTGAGTAAGGATCCTTTGAGCTGTCCAGGACTACAAGCACGACATCCATGTTGTCCAGCCATTTTATCGCATCGATCACTCCTTTGGTAGCTTCCTTTGCCCGTCTTTTGGATTCAGCTTCTGAGAGGCCTTTCTTCATGAACTCTTCATAATCTATCCTTGTCGCGATGCCTGGTGTGTCGACAAGGCTGAATGACAGCTCGTGATTGTCTTTCTTGACATTGACCCGCTCCTTGACTTGTATCTCCCTTGTCTCATGCGCTATGTTAGAAGTCAGGCCCATCTCCTCGCCGAGCCAGTCCATGCATATCCTGTTCGCGAGAGTTGTCTTTCCGCCGTTCGGCGGGCCGTAAAGGCCTATCTTAAGCTGTTTCTTCTTCTTGAAGATATCTTTGAAGAATTTTTTTATGAATTTCTTGACAATCTTTATCATCAGAGCACCGTCTTTACTGTGGTTGGTCCAAAAAACCTGTGTTCTGTTTATATAATTTTCGGTTATGTTTTCTTATTAATTTAAGAATGAAAAACAGGCCAAAAGCATACCAACAACTATATCTTGAGGCTCTCCCGTATGAGCTGCTTGACCAAAGAGATGTCCTTGCTTGCCACTTCTTTGCGCAGCTCCATGCGCGCAGATGCTTTTGCCATCCTGCTGAACCCGACCACCATCCGCGGGGATATCTCGACAAGGTATTTGTGCTCATTCTCCTTCACATCAGAGATGAAATCAACAATCTCCTGCTCAAAACGTTTCGGTATCTTGACTTCAGGCATCGAATGAGCCCTTCCGACATACGCCTTCAGGAAATCATTTTCTTTTGCGCTCAGGCTGTGCTTCTTTTTCTGCAGCAGGGCTTTTGTTATCTTCTTGAACTCTGAGACATCATGCTTCCGCACGAGGAATGTAAGATGGAACCGTGAAAGCAGCGCTGCATCGAACGGCAGCTGTTTCTTGAGCTGTTCGACTGTCTTTCCTGTGAACTTATCGCCTTTTGGGTTTGCTGTCGCAAGCACAGATATCCTTGCATCAAACTTGTACGAATGCCCGCCCTTGTCATAGGACACG
>JAHWIS010000013.1 GCA_019322385.1 Candidatus Woesearchaeota archaeon | reverse complement strand
TCTGGATTGGGTCTTTTGGCCATGAACTACCTCTTTTTGGGTTATAAGCGGATATTAGGGATTTTTGTATTTAAAGGTTTCGCGAATTATGGCTTGCTGCAGGAAGGTTCTATCTTAAGGTCAGTGTTTCCATAGAACATCTCAAATGTCAAAGATACCTGTTTCTGCTCTCCAGGCGCCAAAAGACCTACAGTGCCTTTGCTTGAAGTCTGGTTTGTTTGGTTATCAAGGCTAAGCAAGACAGAGCAGTCAAGATCAAAATCCTCATTGTTCTGTATTACAAAAGATATAATATCCATTGTCTTGTTCTGATCCTGGACAAATTCTTCACCCTGGGAAGCGCTATGCAGAGAAACGTTGAATTCTTCAGGTGCTTTTGTGGCACAGCCTAGAAGGAATATACATATGATAATAATAAGCATATTCTTCATCTGCCCACCCAATCCAATGCTGCTTTTGCCTCTGAAGCAGTCATGCCTAATGTTATAAAAAATGAAATGAGATCGTGCTCAGAGCGCATGTTCCAGGGATTGTCTGCAAACGAAGCTATCACTGTCTTGAACTTAAACTTTCTTGCGAATCGGATGTTCTGCATCATCCTTCCAATATATACAGACCTTTGCCAGGGCTTTGCCTTAAGGATTGATGAGAAGCCAAATCCTATTGAGACATTCTTCTGCGCAGCAATAGTCGCGAGTATATGATTAAGGCCTGAAGCCCTGTGGTGCAGGAAGTCTTTTTTTGCTCCAGATTCAAGGCCGAATAATATATCAGGCCTTATTTTCTCGATGATATGACGAAGCTTTGTCTGGTCTTCAGGGGAATTCATGATAGTAAATGCTTTTCCTTTGAACTTCTTGATATTATCTTGAGTGCATATGACTGCTGAAGACAGCTTGAGTTTTGTCTGGGCCTGAAATTCAGAAACATCTGTTATCTTATCATAGGCAAGACATAATCTTTCTATTTTCAGGTTTTCAGCTAGCTTGATGAACTCTTTCTCGTTATTCTTGGGAAATACGATGTCGATCATTTTATACCATACATCTTGAGCTTGAGCATGCCGATGATCTCTTTTCCATGGTAATATATCCATTGGAACAGGTCAAACTTGTCTGGAGCAGGCTCAAACTTCAATGATACTTTCATATGTTTGTAGAGTCTCCTGAATATATACTTTGTCCTCGGGATATGGTACTTTGAGGTGACTATTGTTACA
This sequence comes from Candidatus Woesearchaeota archaeon, assembly GCA_019322385.1. Classification (GTDB taxonomy): domain Archaea; phylum Nanobdellota; class Nanobdellia; order Woesearchaeales; family UBA11576; genus JABMQF01. Next base: position 943 of record JAHWIS010000013.1, on the reverse strand, counting down.
TTCTTTGGCCTCTTGTCCTTTAGTATCTCCCAGCAGAACACTGCGTTCTGGACAGTTGACAGGCTGTGCTTCTCTGTGATAATCTTGCTCTGCGGTATGTGGTTGATGAGCAATACGCGCAGCAACTCTGACTCTGGAATGCCTCGCGAAGGCCCTCCGCTGAATATGACCTTGCTGTATTTGTTCTTCTTGAACAGCTGGACTGCTTTTTTTGCACGTGAGACAAGGATATCACTAGGCTTTCCGTCTTTTTTCGGGCCGCAGCCAAGCACTATTAGAACATTCTTGTATTGTTTCATCTTATTGTTTCCAGCTGTTTGTCGATCATCTCTTTTGTGTAGCCTATGATAGGTGTAAGGACAGGAACCTTGATATCTTTGTGCTGGTCTGAATCAAAAAGTTCCAGAACTGCTCCGCTGACCACTGCTTTGCAATCATTTTTTTCGACGAAGTCGTTTATTTCTATCAATTCCTTTATGAGATTTAATTCAATATTCAGTCCGTATGAATATTTCTTTAAAGAATCAATATCCTTTTTCTTTCTGCCTAGCGGAAAAGCAACACATCCTCTTTTCATCATAAGCCAGGCAGCAAGCAGGCCAGCATCATCCTCAACAAGGCATGCGACCTTGCCTGTCACGCCGATAGGAAGTCCGCCAAAGCAAGATATCTTTTCATGGAAGATGTATGTCTTGTCCTGGATCTCGACTCCGATGTTCAGGTCAGGGTCTTTCATCTTGGCTTTCAGTTTGAATTTATCTCCGACAGCATCGCCAAGCATGATATCCATCTCGCGGGATGATTTAGAGAAATCCTTGTTTGGCCTGTTTGTTGTGATCCTGAATGTCTCTATTGATTTTTTTTCTGTTATTTCATTAACATAATCAATAGCTTTTTTTTCAATGGCCTTCGGCAAGTTATCAGATACGACAGCAGGGCTTAT
>JAHWIS010000157.1 GCA_019322385.1 Candidatus Woesearchaeota archaeon | reverse complement strand
CTTTATCATACGCTCTGTGTTCAGGAAAGAGCCTGAAGAGGAAGAGGCTGTATGGGAGGAGGTCATACCTTCTGCAAAGCCAAAGATGAAGGAAGAGGTCAAGAAACCTGTGAAGAGGAAGGCAAGGGTAAAGCCTGTGAAGAAGCAAGAGCCGAAACAGGAAGAGCAGAAAGAGGAAGCAAAAGAGAAGAAAAAGCCGGTAAAGAAACATAAGCCAAAGCCTGCAAAAAAGCAAGAGAAGGAACCAGAGCCGAAAGAAGAAAAAGAGGAAAAGCCAAAAGAAAAGAAAGGTCCCCAGATCACAGTGAGGGAGATCCCTCCTGAGAGTCTCACTGCGCAGGACATCCTTGATGAGCTGGACGACATACCTGAATATGAGGACGTGTTCCGTCATGTCAACAGGGAGCATGAGGAGATAAAGCCGAAGTGACGACAAGTTTTATAAACAGATACTTCTAATCCAATCCCAAGATGAAAAGACTGATGTTTCCATTCATTGTATTCATTCTCTTGCTTTCAGGATGCGAGATGAAGACATCCATCACAGGCAAGACATATCTTTTTTCCATAAAAGAGAACAGCGATAAGATATTCGCTGACTGCGATTCCTTCCTGATGTATTATGATGCATGCAACAGGTTCCTTGATTCTGTGCCAGGCTCTGTCTGCGAGCAGAGGTATGGTACAGATGTTCTTTCCCGTGATGACATACCAGAATCTGACGATGAGTGCTATCCTGTTGTCGAGTGCAACTGGTACCTGAACATTAGAGGGATAAAGGACAGGCTGCGCGAGTGCAGGCCTGATATGGGCAGCGATCCAAAATGCGCATTGTCATTTGACGTATCCTGCGAGAGCTTCTCTGCCGAGCAGGGCAGCGTAACCATGGTGCTGAAGAACAACAAGGACAGGCACATCAAGAATCTTGCTCTCACGCTCGTGAGGTCAGGCGAGAACATAGACTGCACTGACTCCCAGGGAGACAGTTTCCTCGCATCAGGAGAAACAGATGAATTCACATGCGAATCCAGCAGCATCACTCAAGGCACTTTCGAGTCTGCATTGCAGCTCGTGTATCAGGACTTCAAGAACGAGGCATTGAGCTCTGCAACAGGCTCATTGGTCGTGGATGTCGGTGACAGTGCAGGGTGCGAGACCTGCGGACGGCAAGTGTGAAATAGAACTCAGTGCAACCAGTCCTTGTCAGGATCCATGCCTGCTTCATACAATATCTTTGACTTCTCGTATTGCTTGCAGCCCTCTTCCGACCCAGGGCATAGAGGGCAGACTCTTTCATATACATCTTTCGAGACGACTTCACCTTCATGGCCTTCCATCAGCTTGTCCAGCGCACACTCCAGGTTTTCGACGCTATCTATTGCATCAAGCATCTCGTGAAGGTTCTCGCCCGATATGTATATTACTCCTTCAACGTCACCTACATGTTCCTTGAGCATTGCAATGCATCTTTGCTGCTTTGCATTTGTGTCGAGCATGTCATATCCATGCATTAGCGCTGCATGCGCCTGTCCTACCATCGCCTTTGTAGGTATCTCCTTCCTGGGGTGGCTTATGATGTACACATTCGCATTCTCTTGTTCTGCCTCGCGTCTCATCGCGTACTCTGTTGTCTTGATGTTCGCGAATGCTGTAAGTATGTCTGACTCTTCAAGCTTGTCGAACCTGCCTGTAAGGAAGTCTACCATTGTCCTGAGCAGCACAGGTTTCTCTGGATCGACGACATACAGTATAGCCTTGCTTTGTCTTTCGATCTGCTCGAACGGCTCGTCAATCATAAGGCATTCCATCATCTCCCTATAGTCAGGGAAGCATCCTTGGATCAGGTCTACGAGCCGCATTGTGAATGAATTGCGCTCATTGCTATAACTGCTGCGCAGCTCTTCTACATGCTCTTTTTGTTCATCTGTCAGTATGATTTTCCCTTCAGGATCGCTGTCTGGAGGATTTATATCCAGCCTTATCAGCTTCTTGTATCTCAAGGAACTGTTGTATGAGAAAAAGTTCCTGGTTTCTTCCTTTATGACGACTTCGCATTCAATGCCTTGTTCGCTTAGATATGATTCTATACTTACCTTGAGGTCAGTAAGGCACATGTCTATTTTCACTGTTGCCTCAGCCAGCTTTTCCTCGAAGCTGTCTATCTTTTCCTCAAGATCCTCTCTATATCTCCTCTCGATCTCTTCCTTCTCTTTCTTTGTGAATTTCTTTGGTCCTTTCATGGTTTGTAGTATTCACTAAGCTTGAATGTGGCTTCGCATTCAGGGCATTTCCTGAAGAGGTTGTTCTTGGCCTTTATTATGAGCGCGTCCCTTGTGGCAGGCACTGTCATGAAGCAGTCCTTCTGCTCTTGCAGGGGATGGTCTTTCAGCCCCAGCTTTATGTGCCCCAATACCTGGTGCTGCAGCATCGCATATGCATATGCCCTCTGCTCTTCCTCTGGCCTGTGCTTGACCAGGCTCATCTGGAGCAGCGCTGCTGATGTTCCTGTGCGCTCATTGATTCTCTTGTTATACAATGGATAGACATCGCCTTCTGTTATGAAGCCATTGCCTATCAGGTGATAAGGCACATTTCCTGGCTTGCCGAAATCTAGTGAAAGCACTGTGTGGTTGAACAGCACCTCAAGAACATCAGGGTAGCCTATCCTGAATGCCTCATCAAGCACCACTCCCATATGATTCACTACAGCATCCCAGTTGTCCCTTTGCATGTTGAGGTCATATTCTTTCCATAGAGCTTCTGGCAGCGGTCTTCCATTGCTCAGCTCCTTGTGCAGGCTTGGGCAGCACATGTATGCATACTGCTTGATAAGCTCCCTGTCCAGGTATTTTCCTGACTTGTTGTACTCGCTCATGAACCTCTGCTTGGATGCTGATGACTGGGATACGATGGTCACGCTGTTCATCTCTTCGCGTGTCAGGCGCTTTACAGGGGCTCTGTTCCAGCCTATGTTTGCCTTTTTCACGCTCTCCAGAATTAAATCTAGCATATGCTCCTGCTGCTCATTAGCATCTGTTATTACCAAGACATCCAGATCTGCCAAAATAACGCCCCCTTCAGATTATTAGCTTGTATTCATTTAAAAGCCTTTCTCTAATGACCATTAAAAGGTGGTTAAAACGCCTGTTTCCAACATTTTTATATATAGGAGCTTTTTTCCGCTTCCCAAGGAGGGCGATATTATGTCTAACAACCTTTATGATGCAAAATGTACAAAAGATGTGTTTGGAACTTATTTCTGCAAGAAACCTACTGAGGATTGCTGCTACCAGAACTGGGCGCAGACAATGGGCGCTCCTATGTTTGACAAGGAGAAGGGATGTGTGACATTGGACCTGCCTCAGTGCACAATCACAAACGTGGTCATAGATGAGTTTGAGAAGCGGCAGCAGCGTGAGATGCCGCAGCGTTAAGATGCCAGTTACGAACCAGAGCATAAACTGTTTCCGCTACAGGAACTTCACCATGAAAAATGATCTGCCTTACTGCACATTGACAGAGCACAAGTGCAAGTTCCAGGATTACACTCAGACCACAGAATGCGAGATGTACAGCAGCTCAACAGGCAAGACTATTGAGATGATTCCCCGCTGCACACGGCCCGACATCACAGACAAGTTCAGTGAAAAGACAAGCCACCTGCATAATCATGAAGCAAAGCTAAGAAAGAGGCCATGATCATCTCTTTTTTCTTGTTTTCTGTTTATGCGCTACCTTGCTCTCTATCTTCTTGTAGCCTAAGTATACGAGAATCACCAGCACTATCCCTAGCGCTGTCAGCTTGACATACTTGTTCCACTGCAGCCAGTATTCTGCTGTGTAGATTAAGGACCATAATAAAATTAGCACTCCGCCTGTTATGAACCCCGAGCTTATGCTCTCCAGCCTGAGGAACATGCCCGCCACTATCGCTGCCAGTGCGATTATGAAAAGGACATAGAACGAGTTCCTTGCATGCTTGTAGCTGTCTGTCGTCTTTCGGAATGCGTCTTCGCATTCATCTCTTTTTTCGTCGCACTCCTGGTATTCTGGTGTTGTCTGAAACTCTCTTGAGCATTTGTCGATTTCCCATTCATCGATCGGCCTTGGTATTGTCTCGTTCACAGGCCTTTCCTTTTCCCAGCATTCCCTTAGCTCTTTGTCGCAGTCAAACTGCTCAAAGCAGTCGCTCTGCTCATAGTATCGTTTTGGCGGTTCGTAAACAGCCCACAGCCCGTATGCTATGAACACTGTGAACACGATCGCTATGCCGATTGCGAGTGCTGTTTGTTTCAGTCCCATGGCTGTGCATACTGTTTGGTCATATTTAAATCTATGTGACTATTTCCAAGAGAACAAAATGGTGACTAAAGGTTACTAGAATGAACGAAAACTATAAAAAAGAAGAAGTGATAAGCTGACTCTATGAAAAAAGTAACCAGGGAATACCTTCAGAACTATCTTGTCATAATCATACTTGCTGTCATAACATTTGCTCTTTTGGTGACTGCCTGCATCCGGGGATTCTGGAACCAGGCATGGTTCTTGAAAGCCATCGCCCTTCTTATCTTCCTGATCCTTGTTGATGCAGTCAGGAATTATGTCACGCAAGGGGTAAAGGATCCAAAGAAGGTCTGCTGCATAATGGTCAGGATATTGATCGCAGTGCTCGTCATATTGATTATTGTGTATCTTTTCAGCGACGGTTTCTAGGCTTGTTTCAGGATCTTTGTCCTTGCAGAATGTATATCAGCCTTGATGTCTCTAGTCTCTCTCGCCTAACACTTTCTGGAACATGTTGTAGTCGCTCTGCTTGAACATGCACAACACTACTTTTTCTATTGACTTGAACTTGAATTTTTCAAAGACCTTCTTTGCAGTCCTTGCGCATTCCTTCTTTGGGTATTTATACACCCCTGTGCTTATTGAAGGGAAAGCGATTGACTTTACCTTCCTTCTCTCTGCCAGCCTTAAGGTGCTCTTGAAGCATTTGAACAGGAGCATTCCCTGGTCGCATGTCGGTTCATGCTTTGGGCAGATGACATGTATCACGTATTTGGCGATGAGGTTGTATCCCT
>JAHWIS010000156.1 GCA_019322385.1 Candidatus Woesearchaeota archaeon | reverse complement strand
CTTTATACCGTCGAGATGCGAGACTGTCTTTGCTTCTCCCTTGAACGTCCCTTCAAGCTCCTTCATCTTGTCTTCCTTGTCCTTGACCTCTGAATTGATCTCTCCGCTGGCAAAATACTTCTTCAGCGGTGCAATGAGTCCAGACAGGCTCTTACTTTCCCTTCGTAGCATGTTGATGATAATTATCGTTGATATTATCGAACTCTCTGTGAAGAAAGAATCACGGTAGTAGAAGTGGCCTGAAAGCTCTCCTGCGAATAGAGCATCTTCCTTCCGCATCTGCTCTTTGATGAATGCGTGTCCTACGCGGCACATCGATGGTTTTCCGCTGTTCTCTTCAATGGTCTCTTTGGTTGTCCAGCTCGATCGCAAGTCATACAATATCGTAGAACCAGGATTGTCCTTCAGGAGCTCTTTCGCCACAAGGGCTGTCATGAGGTCTGCGCTTATGTACTCGCCTTTCTCGTCGATGAACACGCAACGGTCGCAATCGCCGTCAATCGCAACACCAAAGTCTGCATTGTTGTCAACAACCGCTTTCTGGAGATCCTTGACGTTTTCCAGCTTCAATGGATTCGCTTCGTGATTTGGAAACGTCATGTCAATCTCGAAAAAAAGGGGGATGATATCTACATTTATCTTTTCAAACACCTTAGGGAATGTGTAACCACCCATGCCGTTGCCTGTATCGACCACCAACTTGAGTTTTTTTCCCTCTAGGTTCTTATTGAGGAATTTAAGATTGTGGTCGATGAAGTCCTGCATTATCTCTTTCTTTGTGATGTTTCCTTTCTTTTCAGATACTGTAAACTCGTTCTTGATGGTGAGATCCTTTATGTCCTGTATCCCTGTATCGCCGCTTATCGGGATAGCATTCTCCCGACAGAACTTGAAGCCGTTGTACTCTGCAGGGTTGTGAGATGCAGTGACCATGATGCCTGCTTTGTGCTTGGCTGTTCCAAAATAGAAGTAAGGTGTGCTGCAGTAGCCGATGTCAATCACATCAGCGCCTTGGTCTGTTATCCCTTTGGCAAGCGCCTCAAAAAGCTCTGGAGAACTCTCCCTCATGTCCTGACCGACAACAACCTCTTTGCAACCAAGGAACGTGACAAAGGCCTGTCCTATCTTGTAGGCTGTATCCTCGTCAATCTCGTCAGGATATATACCTCTTACATCGTATGCCTTGAAAACTTTTTCATTCACTGTCATAATATCACATATTGTTATTGTCTTGGTCTGTTGTTTATTTGTGTTCGCCCCTGTAGAACTTCGCAGCATCTTCAGGGCTGACGACATTGATCGTCACTCCGCTCTCGAGCTCAAATCCTGCCCAGGTTGCTATACGTGGAAGGAATGCTATGTGGAAATGCAGATCTTCGCCGTCAGGTGCATAAAAATATGCTATGTTAAAGCTGACATTGAGTTCTTTTAGCTTTACAAGGATGCGTTTCATTGCAGCTGCAAGGCCGGATATCTCTTCATCAGAGAAATCAGTCAGCCTGCCGTAATGTTTTTTCGGGAATATCCAAGCTTCAAAATTGAACCTCGACGCATAAGGCGTAAACGTGAAGGTAAAATCATCCTCGTGCACCTGACGCTCGCTGTTGCGCTCGCTTTCTATTATCTTGCAGTAAGGGCAGGAACCAAAATTTTTTGCAGCTTTGATCTTTGCCGTTACTTCTGTAGGTATTATGTTCAATGATATTATCTGGCTGTGCGAGTGGATTATGGATGTGCCTGCCTTCAGGCCTTCATTCTTGAAGATGTCAACATACTTTATGCCTGGCTTCTTGATAAGCGCCTCAATCCTGTCTCTCATGACCTTTAGTATTTCGGTGATGTCCTCTTCACTAAGGTCCCTGAGCTGCTTCTTGTGGTCATTTGTCTCGACAAGTATCTCATGGTCTCCATATGCAGCGGAATAGGTGTAGAATGTATTGTCTGTCTTGATTGCAGGATCGCCTTTCATGTCTACTGCAGCAAACTTGTTAGGGAACCACCTGAGCTTCCATCTGCCTTTGCCGTCTTCTAATCTTCCGATCTCAGAGGGAGTCATGTTCTCATTTCCAGGGCAGAAGAAGCATTTCTTAGGCCCTGGATCGTTGGCATAGATATCCTCATCACTTTTGAACTGCTCAGGCCTCTTTCCCCTGCCTGTTGCAATTATTATCCACCGGTCAAGGATATAATCTTTCCTAAGTTCCATTTT
>JAHWIS010000155.1 GCA_019322385.1 Candidatus Woesearchaeota archaeon | reverse complement strand
TGGAGTTGAAGTTGAGTAAGGATAAGATTAAGAGTGGGAATTTTAATATGGTTAAGATTTATTTGGATGGTTTGACTCCTCGTGTTCAGAAGATGTGGGATAAGTTAGGTAAGCAGCCTAAGAAGGTAGAGATACAACTCCTGGATTCTGCTGCGATGGACGCTGAACTCGCAAAGGCGAAAGCAGAAAAGGCAAAGGCGCAGAAGAAGGAGGCTGCCAACCAGCCTGCCCAACAGCAAGAGGAAAAAGAAGAGGAAAAGGAGATGACTCCTGAGGAGATAGCCCAGAAGGAAGAGCAGATAAATGAACTTCAGGGCCAGATTGGTACTGCGTTGGAGCGCGGTGACAAAGACGCTGCAAACGAACTCTTTAAGGAACTGTCTCCTATTATCACAAAGTTCCCTGATGCCAAGAAGAATGAATGGCAGAAGAAGATCGATGAGATCAAGCAGAAGATAGGTGCATGAAATGGTGAGGATTGAAATACCTCGGGACGAGAAGCTCGACGATATGATTGATTCGCTTGAGGATCATCTGAAGGAAATGAAGGACGAGGTCAGCGAGCTGCGAAGGCAAGGTATAGATACCACAATAGTCGATATGATGATGATGGACATCCTTCCGAAGGTAAGGATGGCGAAAATAACAAACGATCAGCAGGATGTGGACGCAGTGAAGAGGCTTCTTGCAAGGATGCACAATGAGGTCGACGAGCTCAAGACAGGCACTGAGTTTGACGAAGCGCTGAAGAAGATACAGAGTGCCTATGATAGCATAAGGGGTGGAAAGTACCGCGATGCATGGGAGCGATACACAGAATTGAGGGGCCTTTACAAGAAACTGCCTGAAGACCTCAGGAGAATAGTCTATGTTGCATCGCTTGACATCCATCAGAAGCTCCAGCAGGCTGAGTGACAATGGAAGAAGAAGAGATTGAGCTTTGGTATGAGGAACAGAAACAGAAGCTTTCTGAGGAATACATAAAATGCATAGATCGTGGCATGGCTCTCGAGCAACGGGAAGTGAAGTTCAACAAGGCGATGGAGGATCTTGGTTCTAAGTACAGCAAAAAACATGCAAGCCTGAAAAAAAAGAAAGAGGACAAGAAAAAAAGACATGAATCCAAAACACGAATGTTAGCACCGTTCATTGTCATCGTGATGTTTTTTGTGAATTCTTTCAGGTTTGTCGGACGCGCAGTGGGTGGAGGATTCAAGACAAAATGCGGAAGCGTCAAGTACAGGGCAAGCATGACTTGGATAAGGAACGGACATAAGATCACTGACGGAACAGCCAACACGTTCCGACCAGTGTATTACTGGTATGTCAAATACCTGCAGCCAGTGGTAATCGCTGTCAAGCGGCCATTCCTGAAGACAGGTAGGTTCTTCAAGAAGAAGGCTATCCAGTTCAAAGAACTTATTTTGAGGTTTGCTGCAGGGTTCTGGAAATGCACAAAGATCTCTGCAAAATTTGTCGCGAAGAGATCTGTTGGTGTTTGGAAGGGCTTATCTGCTAAGAAAGAAGCGCTGTTCAAGAGGTATCATGATTGGCAAGCGAAGAGAGTGCAAGCGCACCTTGACAAGAAGCATCACAGAGAGGAAAAGAAGAAAAAAAAGGAGAAAGAGAAAGCGGAAAAGAAAAAAGCAAAGCAAAGTGAAGATGAAAATCAAGAAGATGTGCAAGAAAGCGGCGAGGTAAAACATCCAGGAGAAGCGCCGGATGTCGAATCAACCGTGTAACAACAAAATATTTAAATACGCACCGCCCATCTTGGCTTTGGGAGTGGCATTAAAAGAGGACGATGAAACTAAAACATCAATTCAAGGACAGTAACATTGAAAGAGATGTAAATGACAGCATGCCATTAGGATTCTTCCTGTCAAACAAGATAGGCGGCATGTTGTTCTTTGATGCAAAGAAAGACCTTACGCAGTATTATGCGCGCATCAACAACTCTACATTGAAGGTCATACATGACATAAATTTTGAGAGCCCTGTTACAGCCTTAAACCATAAGTTCCATTCACTTGCTGTGTCAAGACAGGACCATACTAATGAGCTTTTTGTGCCGCACTACATGAATGCGCTGTTGCTCAAGCTTAATGAGAGAGTCCCTGTCGAACTTGTCTTTGACCTGACGGACATCAAACAGCAGAATGGTGTGGATCATAATATATATGAAAAACAAGGCAGGGTCGTCATCCGGTCGTCATCCGGAGGCTCTTTGATTTATACAGCAATACAGGGCGACCGTCTTTTCTATGAGAGCAAGAAACAGGGAAAGATGCTCTGCCTGAATATCATGTCCCCGCGCATAGCCCTTGCTGTTTCAGACAATGAAAATGCTGCGATAAGCGAGGCAAACCACCTGTTTGAGAATGAGCATAAGATAAAAGGTGTTCAGGAGAAATACATCTCAGCTTCGGCGTCATTCAGCGACCCTGAAAAATCACTGGCATATGCATGTGCACTGAACGGGATGGATTGCATGCTCCTGTTCGCCAAAGAAGAAAACAATGCCATAATCCCTGTCCCTGTCTTCTCTGATGTCAAAGGACATCATCTATGCCTGGCAATGCACGCGCTGCTTCTCGAGGGTGAATTCGGCATAGCAAAGAAGACGCTTGTGGGTGAGCTTGAGAGCCCGCATGCAAGACTGCAGAACGGATATAGCAGTTTTGAAGAGGCTGCATGGCCAGTCATGATGTTCGGCAAACTGCTGAACCACCTCTGTAGTCATGAGAAACTATACAGTTATTTCTCTGCTGAAGAGATACAGGCAATAGCAGAGAAGATAGCAAAGCTGACTGTGATCCTAGACAGCCAGAGCCAAACAAAGCTGGAATCAAAAGCTCTGCTGCTTTCAATATATAACCTTGTCCATGCACTCACAAAGATGGGTGATTACTTTGATGCTGAACAGGAACTCAGAGCAAAGACAAGGAATCTGTTGCTTAAGGAAATATTGCCTGGTCTTAATGAAAAGATACTGTCGATCGAGGATGTTTCATCTATATTCCTGACAGCATATATCTATCCTGTGCTCCTGAGCAAGGATGAGTGGAAATCATGCTTTGATGCAATTCTTGAGAAGATGCACAATAATTTCAATACATTGCAAAGGAAGATGCTGGACAATGAGACGCCATCGCTTGACCTTGAAGTGTTCGGGCTTGCAAGCCTTGCCGCGACAGTGCTCTGCAGGACAGATAGTGATCATTACAAACAACAGCTAGATGCATTGGTCAAATCAACAATA
>JAHWIS010000154.1 GCA_019322385.1 Candidatus Woesearchaeota archaeon | reverse complement strand
TTTACCTCAAAACGGCATAAATCGCTCTACAACTTGGTATCTCTTCAATTTGGCTTTCATTTGCCGAAGAACGATTTAATGGCCATACTCGGTCGAAATTTTCAAGGTTTAAAAAGGTTTCTGTTCAGATTGGGTCTATCTGCGGATTTCAGGCATTATAGAGCATCAGATGCTTGAATCTATCATTTCTGCAATGGCAGTTTCACATAGGCTGTTGTGCCTTTGCCTATCCTGCTTTCATAATGGATCTCGCCGCCATGCTTGTCCATGATATATTTGCAGAACTGCGTGCCGATACCATTGCCATTCGCTTTTGTCGTCCTTCCTGAGAATATGTTATTAACGTGCTCGGCGTCCATGCCTTCTCCATTGTCAGACACGGCTATGGTGAGATAATCCTCGTCGACAGATGTCTTGACCTTGATCTCTCCGCTCTCAGTCTTGATGGATTCGAGTGAGTTCCTGAGTACGTTCCACAGGACATGCTTTATGCCGACAGGGAAATATTCGACCTCTGGCGCTGTCTTGTCATATTCAGTCAGGATATTCAGCCTGCCGAGCTTTGGCCTGACCAGCTCTACAGCAGCGTCGATAGTGTTGTGGACATCGCCTGTTGCTGTCTCTGTCTCTCCTCTTGAGAATGCAAGTGTGTCCCGTCTGAAATCAATCAGCTTGTCGATAGTGTCTATGCCGTCATTGCAGTGCTTCGCAATCTTGTCTGTATCGCTGAAGGTCTTGTCGCATTCCTGCGTTATCAGGTAGAACCGTGCTGAAAGCTCTGATATGTAATTGTCCATGTCATGGAGTATCGCAGATGACACCCTTCCGAGCTCTGCCTGGTGCATCATCTTGTCGTCGATCTCTGCCTGTCTCTGGTCATCAAGTATCTGCAATGCATTGACGACAAGGTTTGCAGGGAACTGCTTGTCTGCAAGCCTGACCAGGTCATTGAATACCTCTTCGCGTGTCCTCATCTCAGGTCTGTAAGGTGTGCCGTTCTCCATGTTCCTGAATGTGACTGCCAGGTTGAGCACAAATGCCTCAAGAGGTATCTCGTCTGCAGTTTTCCGTGCAGGTCCTGTGCCGTCATATCGCTCTATATGGCATTCGATAACCTCTGCGACCTTTGATGCATACTCTTCGCCGAGACGGTTCTTCAATGAGTTCATCGCAAACTCTGCGCTCTTCTTGAAGCATTCTACAATCTCAGAACGATGCTCAGAAGTGAGAAAAGCTAGTCTGTTGAAGCGCTGCTTGAACAGTGTCTTCCTTCGCTTTGCTGCAAGTTCTATGACTTCAGTATCAACAATAGGCCTTCCTGCCTTCTTGTTCAGCTGATCCCCAAGAAAAGTCGCCATTTCAGTAACATCATATGATATTGTATTGCCTACCGCTCCTGTAATTGTTACCACCCTATAATAGTTAAAACTTAAATAAGTAGAAGATGTTTATTTATAAATCTTTCGATTTGTAGACACCGACAGGTGACAAAAGCAGACTATGTCTAGAAAGCCTGTCCTGTTGATTTATAGCCTCAACAGGGCTAAAACTATATAAATGAGTGATGGCTGCATAGGCGCATGAAAAAAGAGGATAAGGTATTGATATTTGGCTATTATGGTATGAGCAATGTCGGCAGCGAGGCCAGGTTGCAGGTCATAGTCGATGATGTCAGGAAAGCCAACCCCTCTGCAAGGATCTATGTCGCAGGCTTCAACTATTACAAGGAGGAGAGGCTCAAGGATGTCAATTATGTCCACCTGAGGTCTGTATCCCCGTTTGCAATAAGAAGGTTCATTCTATCCCTTAAGAAGTATGATTATATAATAAATGGCGAGGGCATCCCGTATGTTGATTTCTGCGGCAAGGGCTTCCTCACATTCTTCCTTCCTATCCTTTACTGGGCAAAGGCCTTTGGTAAGAAGACTGCGAGCTATTCATTTGACATCGACCGCATGACCAGGATGGATTCATGGTTTACGAAAAGGGTGTTGGACATGACTGATCTTCTCGTCGTGAGAAGCCCTTCATCAGTGAGGGAGCTCAAGCGCATCGGCGTGCATCACAGGACATGCCTTACAGCAGACTGCGCCTATCTGTTCAAGGGGATGCCTAAAGAGAAGCTCTCGAGAAGGCTTAAGGGTCTGACAAAGAAGAATGCAAAGAAGCGCGTTTCCGTCGCTGTAAAGGACTTCTTCTGCTATCCTGTCTCTTTAAGGTTCTTCGGCAACAGGGATGACATCTATCAGTACCCTTATTATTACACATATGCGAACAATGGCAAAGAGAGATACAGGAAGTTTGTCGACGAGTTCGCGGCATTTGTTGACAGGCTTGTCGAGGAACATGATGCAGAAGTCTTCCTGGTCGTCATGGAGCACATGATGGATTACAGGATAAACAAGGCAGTCCATGACAGGCTGAAGAACAAGGATGTTGTCAAGATTGTCTCTGGCAAGGACTTCACAGTCAGCGAGATCAAGACCATTCTCTCTAGTAGCGACATGACCATATCTGCGAGGCTGCATGCATTGATACTTTCATTGGATTCATATATACCTCTTATCGGCATGTCAAGCGACGAGAGGTTCAAGTATTTCTTCAGTCAGGTCAGGCTGAAAGAGTATTGCATTGATGCAGCTGATCCGCGGTTTTTTACAAAGCTGAGCAAGCTTGTGGAGCGCGGCTTCAGGCGCAAGAAGAGCATCAGCAGGACCCTTAGGAAGCAGGCTAGGGAGCTTAAGAGCCTTGCAAAGCAGAACAGCGCTATCCTTAAGGATTTTTTCCAGAAGCCCTGAAAGCATTGAATTATTGCATTGTGGGAAAATTATTTATATGAGCTTGTTGTTTCTACTTTAGAATGACACAGAAACTGGAGGGATTAGTCGATTCAACACCAGGGGATACTAAGGTAATGGCACCTCAGGTCAATTTTCGCAACCTAGTCTTACCTATAGATTATCTTGAGAAGAAGCA
>JAHWIS010000153.1 GCA_019322385.1 Candidatus Woesearchaeota archaeon | reverse complement strand
TTCCAGCTCGGCAACAGGCTAGGAGACGGACTTCCTGCAGAGATCGCATTCCAAAGAGTGGCAACAGCAATACCTGACACATACTCAGGCAAGTTCTTTACGCTTGTATCAACAAACGTCGCAAAGCTTGGGATGGGCATAGAGCAGGCGATATTCGACCCTGAACACGGGGCGATACTCCAATACCCTTCTGACCTGATCGAGACCTCGATGAAAGTGCTTGTAGAGAGCGCAAAGAAAGGTCCTTTGGTTGCTGCGCAGGCATTGATAAACGTTTCAAGATATATCAAGGAGATGCACAATGTCGACGAGAGGCTCAAGGATCTTATGGCTGATACGATATCATCCATGAAGTCACAGATAAAGTTCCTGACACCTGTGATATCAGGCATTGTGATAGGAATCACGTCAATGGTGACGACGATATTGGGCAAGCTAGGGGACCAGCTCACCATACTGCAGACAGAGACATCAGCTGCGCAGGCAGGAGGGGCAGGAGCAGCAGCTGGTTTGACACAGCTGTTCGGCGACGGCATGCCAACATTCTATTTCCAGGTCATCGTAGGTTTCTATGTGGTGCAGATAGTCTATATATTGACTATATTGGTCAATGGCATAGAGAACGGCGCAGACAAACTCTCTGAAAACTATGAGAAAGGCAATAACCTGACACGAAGCACGATAATGTACTGCATGCTTTCATTGATAGTGATGATCCTCTTCAACATGATAGCAGGGAATATCGTCGGTGCAGGGGTAGGATAGAAAAATCACTTCTCAAGACGTCTCTTCAGCTCTTCAACAACAGAATAATCAACAAATATGCGTCCCAAGGGTGCGCCGATAAGTGGGCCGTGGAAATCAGAGCCCTTTGATATGATAAGGCCTTTCTCATTGCAGATATTCCTTACTTTTTCTGCGACTTGCTCGTAATTATCTGGCTTGTATTCGCTCACTTCATCCTCGATACCGTCGAGACCGAGCTCTATGAACTTGTCGATGTTCTTGAAGAGGAAATCAGGCTCATCAAGCCAGGGATGTGCCCATATTGCAACACCACCAGCAGTCTTTATTGCCTTTATGGCGTTTTCATCAGTTATTTTATCGCTAGCAACACGGAATTTCTTTCCTTCTGCAAAGAACTCGCGGTATGCACCCCAGAAATCCTTGAAAAAACCTTTCTCGATGCAGAATGTAATGACATGTATTGTGCTATCGCGGAATTTTGGGAAGCGTTTCGTGAGCTCGTCATAAGATATATCGTAACCAGCCTTGCTCATAAGGTCTACAGTCTTCATTATACGCTCTTTCCTTGACTTTTGAATCTTCCTGAGAAGTGCATCAAGCTCAGGATCATCAGAGTCAACAAACAGCCCTAGTATCTCTCCATGCTCAGACCTGATCTCAACACCAGGGATGACTTCTATCCTGTATTCCATACCTGCCTGGACTGCCTCAAAATTCCCGTTGATCGTGTCATGGTCAGTCATGGCAATGCAGTCAAGTCCTGCTTCTTTAGCCTTCTTTACGACATCCGCAGGGCTGAAGTCACCGTCAGAATAATAAGAATGTGCGTGAAGATCTGCTTTTTTCATTTTCCTGTGACTATCTCAACAACATCTCGGTGCTTTAGCTTGTGTTCTTTGCCGACTGTCATCTTGGTCTTGACGTCGATGGCGCGGATGAAGCCTTTGCCGATGTCTGTGTGGATCCTGAATGCGAAGTCCAATGCAGTGCTCCCGTCTGGAAGCAGGAAACAGTCTGGCAAGACATTGCCGTGCTGGTCCTCGAGCTTGTTAACCCCTCCAGGGAATATCGCGATGTATTTCAGGAGATCGAATATAGCCTTGTCAAGCACAGTCTGGACACCTGTGGAGCCGAAACGGTCAAGGACATTCTTATGGATGAAATCCAATGCCTTTTCCTGCTTTTCATTGAGCTTTCCCTGCTCGAGAATATTGAATGAACCGTCTCCAGGCACATAATCGATAAGCTTGTTCTTTGCAGCTTCCCGCAATGCGAGCTCTGACTCTGCAGAGCAGGGGACGACAATATAATCAGGGAATCTTTCCTTTACTTCCTCATATTTTTTGTCAGCGCCAGGAATATCTATCTTGTTTGCAGCGATTATAATCGGTTTTGTTATCTTCCGAAGCTCAACAGCTATGCTCTTGAGCTCATCCTCTGACCATTTGTCAGGATTTTCTATGCTAAGACCAAGTTTCCTGATGACATCCTCTGCCATCTCCTCAGTCACCTTGAGACCTGAGAGCTGTTTGCCTATTGCCCTTGCGATGCTGCCTTTCTCCTGCATCACAGTACGGGCAAAACGCTCCCAACCCTTCTTCATGATGCCGAGATACCACATGTCAAGCTCTTCCTCAAGGAACTTAACGTCATTTGCAGGATCATAGCTCAGAGGCTCGACAGGCTCGCCTTTCTCATTCACACTTCCTGATATGTCGATGACATGCACCAAAGCATCTGCCTGACGCAGGTCATCAAGGAACTGGTTGCCCATGCCAAGGCCTTTGTGCGCTCCAGGGACAAGACCTGCGACGTCCATAAGATCAATAGGCACAAAACGCCAGCCATGTATGCAGAAACCCTCTCTTGGATTGCACTGCTTCTGGAATTCCTTATCGACACAATCCACCTTGACAAAACCTATTGCGTGATTGGGCTTTATCGTAGTGAAAGGATAGTTCGCGATCTCAACCTCTGCAAGCGTAGCTGCCTTGAAGAATGTGCTCTTGCCGCAGGACGGCTTGCCAACAATGCCGACAAACATTTTAGAAAGAAGAACTGAGTTTTGTTTAAAAAACTATTGCATTTCCCGCATCAATCTCCTAGCCTCTTTTCTTGTCTTTGGAGGCTTATACCTTTGGAAGATATATTTAGGCTTTGGCGCGCCAGACACCTTTATGCAATCAATACATCTTGCCTCATAAGCATCAGTGACAGTCTTGCCTTCTCCTTTCCCGCCTACCACTACCTTATCACCCTTGAAATGCGCAGGAGACCATTTGCCGTTTTTCTTGACCAACCTCTGGCTTTCAGAAGCCTCTCTTCCGCACAATACACAATAAGCATGCATTATGTTTATCGTGTCGGCTAAGGCAAGAAGATTAGCCATCTCCTTAAAGGGCAGCATCCTGAAATCACGCATAAGGCCTGTTATATAGAATTTATATCCTTGGTACATACGCTCCCTGACTTTCTCGGAGATTCCTGCAATGAACTGGCCCTCGTCGATGAAGACATGACCAAGCTTTCTTTTCCTGCTCTTTTCATCCACTTCCTTGATCCTTGTCTCGCCGTCAAGATATTTCAGTATGTCATCCATGTTCCTTACAGTGATTGCAGGTATCTTCTCATCGCTGTTGTTGAACCCTATCTCTCCTTTGCCAAAAGGAACATAATCTTCATCTCTCTCCTTATACCTCTTGTCCTTCAGCCATTTGAAGACTACGTATTCAATGCCATTTGCATCAAGCTCGCGCATCCTCTCACGCCAGGTGGTGGACTTGCTCGCAAACATGTTGCCGACAAACAATTCAAGGCCTCCTGTCTGCCTCTTGAGGAAATGCTTTGGGCTAGGCCTCCCTTTAAAATCATGATCATCGATGCATACACGCCTGCGACCGCGAGGCCTTTCGTCTATCTTCTCGCTCCTTGTCGCGACACGCTGGCAGCCAGGCTCCATGCAAGGAGCTCTTGTAAGCAGTATCTCGTCAGAAAGCGCCATTATCTCAGGCATGAAATTATAAGGTTCACCTTTCCAGTTCAGGTTGAGACCTGAGACATAGACCAGCCTGTTGCTGGCTACAACCGCCTGCAGAAGATCTATTATCTTGCGCGGGAAGAAATTGATACCAGAAATCATGACTGCTTCAGTGTTTGGTTTTATGAGATCTGCTATCTCATCAGGATCTGTTGTCTCAAGCGCATCATAGCTGCGTATCTTTCCAGGTGACCTGGCGCCATCCTTGGGATGCTTTGCCAGCACTATGGTATCATGGTTCTTGCCTTTCTTCCATATAGTGCCGTGCGCAGAATTAAGAAGCCTCTCAAGATAGGTCTTTTTACCTGAAAGAACAGGTCCAGTTATAGTTATTAATCTTCCATGTCTTGATTCCCTTAAAGAACCCATCAAACACCCTCCCTGCGATTATCCTGTTGTTCTGAATTAACTAATAAAGTTTTTCCCTTGTTTTTAGGCACTTATTTGGGACGAAACCTTTATAAACCGCATTATGTTAAGTAATGACATGCCACCGCCACCTTACGCGCTACAGGAAAAATGGACTGTACGTCAGTTCAGCCTTAATTTCAAGCACGTATTCAGCATTGAATATCTCTACAAGAGGGTGCATGAATGGCTTCTAGAGGAGGGCTACTGCTCCGTAGATTCTGGACCCAAGTCAGACAAATGGATGGAGAAGATGTATCTCGAGCGGATCTCAGGCAATAACATGAAACAGATATGGGTATGGTGGCGGAGCGACAAGCCATATGACAACCCATTCTTCAAGATATACCTTAATGTTGATTTTCATGTCCTAGGCCTACAGGACCACGAGATTGTCGTGAACAACCAAAAGATCAAGACAAACAAAGGAGAGGTAGAGACATTCATAACAGCAAGGCTGCAATTGGACCCGAGCGGAGACTGGGACAAGAACTTCTTGCTGCGCAACAAATACTTCCAGAAATTCTATCTCAACCGAATATACAAGAAGAAGATCGAACAGGTCGAGAATGAGGTAGTAAGGGATGCTGCGCGTCTCCTGGGAGCGATCAAGCAGTACTTCCAGATGGAATCCTGGCTGCCAGAATACGCAGGACCAGGCTATCACCCTGCAAAAGGAGAGTAAGGCAGACAGGCTAATTCTGCAAAAACCTGCCAGAAACAGGGAAAAGGTTATTAAATAGATTATATACTATACAGTATATTATATAAATAAGTAGAAAAGCGGGTAAACATGGCATTTTGGGACATCGTATTGTACACAGTATCGTATTTCGGCTTGTTCACTGCAGTATTCTTCCTTCTTACACTTATTGAGAACAGGAAAATGATAAAGAACCCAAGGCCGCCAAAGCAGCTGCCGAAGGTAACAGTCATGGTCCCTGCATGCAATGAGGAAAAATGCCTTGCAAAGACAGTCAGGTCATTGCTGCAGCTGAAGTATCCCAAGGAAAAGCTGCAGATCATAGTGATTGATGACGGAAGCAAGGATAGGACACTCAAGATCGCCCGCGGATTCGAGAAAGATGGAGTGCTTGTGCTGACAAAGCCGAATGGCGGCAAAGGAACCGCGCTGAACATGGGGCTCAAGCATACTAAAGGTGAGTTTGTCGCATGCCTTGATGCAGATTCTGTTGTAGATCCTGATGCGCTGCTGAAGATGCTCGGATATTTCAGCAAAAAGAGCGTGATGGCTGTCACTCCATCATTGAAATGCACAGAGCCAACGACAATATGGCAGAAGATACAAGTGGTAGAGTTTTTGCTGGGCGTGTACCTGAGGAAAGTATTCGCTTATCTAGGCAGCATACACGTAACACCAGGGCCATTCACAGTGTTCAGGA
>JAHWIS010000152.1 GCA_019322385.1 Candidatus Woesearchaeota archaeon | reverse complement strand
GAATATGAAGTTGAACTCACTGCGACAGACAACAAAGGCAACAAAGTCACAGACACCCAGCGGATAAATGTCTTCAACAAGCACCATCTGCAGATCATAGTCAAGGAACTCCAGACACAGCACGTGATGGGGGATGTCCCTGTCGAGGTCGATGATGAAAGAAAACACACTGACAGCAAAGGAAGGGTCAACTTCACTGTCTATGAAGGCAAACGTAGGATATACGTAGCATATGATGGGTATGAATGGGTGAAGCAGGTAAGGAACATAACAGGAGACCTGACGATAACCATAGAGCTGAACAACACAGATTCGAATTATACATATTCTGTTGAAGATGAGGTGGACATTGATGCTGCTGCTGAAGCAGGAAGCGCAAAAGAAGAGGCAGAAGCATTGCTTGCGCAGGTAAGCGCTGCAATGGAATCCCTAAACAGCGGCGACCAGGCAACAAAAGCAGTCATGGCATCGCTTGGTGTTGAGGCAGGGCTGCAGGAGGCACGGAAGCAGTTGCGGCAGGTCATAAGAGACCTTGGGAATGCAGAATCATCTACAGACCTGGAAACAGATGAACGCGACGTCAAGATCGAAGCGAGCAAGAAGATGATCGATGATCTCAAATCGACAATAACAAGCATCGAGGTGCAGGACACAACAGAATTCGTGGACTATCCAAGGGCATCAGACATCGCAATGGTCTCTGAAGAATACCTGAGATACAAGAAGCTCGAATACACAAAGAGAAAGAAGCAGAATTACGTTGAGCAGAACACAGAGTTGCAGTCAGAAGTGACTATAACGACAAGGCTTAGTATTGTGGACATAGAACTGCTCTCAGGAGACAAGAAAACAGTCTCTGTTGTAATCAACAAACTGACCAAGATGCCTGTTGATACTGAAGGGAAGCTCATTATAGAGTACCTGCCGAAGGATGTCGCAAAGAGCGCAAGCGAGATTGTTGAAGTAACAGAGTTTGACGTGATAAAGAGCGACCCTATCCTGAAGTTCTCGCCTGATGTGGAAAGCTATGCATATTACGTTAACAGTGCTGTTGATATTGAAAAACTCAAGAAGACAAAGCACGTAATGCTCATGGAACCCGAATCCCAGGATGAAGAAGGACTTGTTGGGGTGACGGGATTCTCTATATTGTCAGGCATAAAGATTGACAACCCCAAGCTTGCGATCGAGATTGCATTGATAATAATCCTTCTTTTGGCGTATGTTGTTTATCACTTTGAACTTGTTGATAGGTTCAAGGAATGGAGAAAAGGAAAACAGACGGTCTATGAGACTGACATGGCATACCAGCCAGAATCATGGCTTGAATCAACATTCAACAAAGTCAAGGCATTTGTCAAGAAAGAGGATGAGTTGCTTGTGCGCGAAGTTGCGCATATAAAGTCGCTTATAGTTTCTGCGCATCGTCATGCTGCAGACAAGGACCATGGCAAGGCTTCAGGCACGTATGGGAAGATCATGGAGTCATACAAGGACCTTTCACGTGAAGCAAAGGCGCATGTGCATCCAGAGACCAAGCACGTGTTCAACAAGATACTTTTATCGAAGATAAGCCATCTGCTGGATGATGCGCATATACACCTACAGAACAGGGACCATAGTAAGGCACAATCTCATTATTCTGAGATCAAATCGCTTTATACGAAACTGGAAAAAGAGCATAGAGCAGCAGTAAGTGAGAGATGCATGAGGCTTCATGAGAAGCTTTTCGAAACCTCGCTTACGTAGCTGTTGTTCTCTGCATGAAAAAATGAAGAAAAACAAAGGACTGAATCGTGTAGCTTTAGCCTTAGCGATAGCTTTGCTAATAATAATAAGCATAGTCGGCCTCATATTCTTCAAGGAATTCGTCGGATGGTACTATCATGCAGCACGTGCAGGAAGAATAACTGCAATGACTATCCACCATACATATACTGCAGATGCCTGGCACGGATTTGCAGGACTGGCGACCTTAGACTATAACAACAACCAGACGAACTGGAATGAGACAGTCATCGGTGGTGAGACAACAATCAAGGATATGCAGTTCAACTGTTTAGGCAGATCAGGATTTGATATCTACATAAGCACTGTACCCATCAGCAACCTCTCTCTTGCGACAATACAGGCAGCTACAGTAGCAGATGTGGATGCATTCATAGGTATAGATCCCTCAGAGCGAATATCTGCGACCAGCACATTCAACGAGACCTTTACGATAAACTTCGGAGGAAACAGCATAACAGGTCCTGGAATGAGAACAAAGAGCACAGGCGAGAGCAACGTCTTCCACCAAATTGCACTTAAAGATGTCAATGGAAACCTGTTGTTTGGCGCAAATGCAACAACAGCAATACCTGGTTTTGACGGCAACCTGCACAATTATCAGATGATGGTCCCTGTGCCATATAACCGATCTGACATAACCTATTACTTTTTCCCTGACCCAATAACTGATATACTTGGAGCGTGCAGTGAATTCACTTACGCTCTTCTTAAAGGCTATGCGACTGACGTAGCGACAGGCCTTCCGCTTGAAAACGTCACTCTGGAAGTCGGCGATGGCACTGCAACAACAAATGGATCTGGATATTATGAACTCTTGGCACAAGTAGGGACCAATTTCATACTTTCTTATAAGACAGGCTATTTTGATTATGTTAACTTCACGGATGTCTCTAATGATGCTGAAAACTGGCATAATTTCTCGATGACACCATCATATAATGCGTCTTCAATATTTGAATATGGATTCATAGAAGGACAGGTGTTTGACAGCTTTGGAGCGCCACTTGGTAATGCTACTGTAATGGCTGGATTATACAGCGACGTCTCACTTGCCAATGGAAGCTATTCTCTTATAGCAGCCGAGAGCAACAATACTATGCTTGTAGCAATGAGATCCGGCTACAGGGCTAATATAAGCTATGTCAATGTGACTGCGCACCAGATGTTGTATTATAATATAACCATGTATGCACTGCCTGCAATATTCGGTCCGAACGGGACTGTCTACGGAAAGGTATATGACAGCGATACAAATGATACATTGGAGAATGTGACTGTCTATGTCGGCTCTTGGTCTGCGACGACCAATGCAACAGGGGATTATTCCATAAATATGCCTTCTTATGAATTTTACTATATAATTGCAATAAAGGATCTATATAATCCATTTGTCGGGAATTTGAGCGGAAGCAATGCATTGACAGCAGGAGCCATGTTAAACTATGATATATACATAAACGAATCTTCAATCTTGGATGGCCTGTTCGACCAGCCGCCAGGAGGAGGGGGAGAAGGTGACTACACCCAGCCTCCAGGGACAGAAGGAACAAGCAACGAGACTCCGCAGGAACCTGGTTTGGAGGACGAGGGTGGTCTCATAATACGCGATGAGCGAGGGAAGATAGCAGCTTACCTTTCAGTAAGGCAGATAAAGACCCATATAAAGCAGGACTCTTTTGTCGAGCAGACGCTTGCTTTCTATAATTTCCAGGACAAAGAGATAAAGATAGATCTTGAAACCAGCGGGGAAATAGATTCCATATTCGAGCTCTCTGAAAAAGAGATTTCAGTGGTGCCTAATGATTATGGCGAGATTGAGATGACAATATTGGGAATAAAACCGCCAGGGCTCTATAAGGGCAACCTGATCATAAGCGGCGGTATCAATACAGTACTGCCTATCGAGATAAGGATATCAAAGGAAGGAAAAATCCCTATAAAGACAATGATGATGACGCTCGATGTCCTGAATACTATAGTGGTGCAAGGAGACTCTGTGAAATACAAGCTAGACCTTGTCAATCTCTTTACTGACAAGAAATACAAGGTTGACCTGAAGTTCTATGTTGCAAGCCTAAACGGCACAATGCTTACCAATGTCACAGAGAAATCAATAATGCTGGAGACATTCACATCACTTGTAGGACAGATAAATATCCCTTCTGATTTCGAACCTGGCGATTACGTGGTAAGGGCACAGGCAGATTATTTGGGATTGACGTCAAGTACAGATGCTCTTTTTACTGTCAGAGAACCATTCTATTCCTATGACTTGTTAGGAATCATACCTATATGGATGATGTCAACGCTATTGGCGCTTCTAGCAACCGCTGTTTTCCTAGGGCACGAGGTAAAACGAAGACAGGATGCTAAGAAGCGTTTTCATGCGAAGGTTGAGTATGATGAGTTGCCTGGTGAGGGTGATCGTAGTTTGTTTGTTGGTAATATTGCTGAGACTAGTAAGCGGTCTTATTTTGATATGGATCGTTTGACTGTGCATTCGATTGTTGCTGGTTC
>JAHWIS010000151.1 GCA_019322385.1 Candidatus Woesearchaeota archaeon | reverse complement strand
TTGCTATTTGTAGCAGGATGCCAAGGAGGATTCTTCAGAGGAACAGACACTATTCAGACATATGACTTCAGGAAGGGCACAGACGGGATAGCGATGGCATTTTTAGAAGGGCTTCCTTCCAAACAGATGTATGTGGGAACGCAATTCTCTACAGGGCTGAAGATAAAGAACATGGGAGCATACGATATACAAGACAGGGCAGAGATAACCATTTCAGCGCCACCGGGTTCATTCAGCTATGAAAAAGGAGACACACAGGAATTCTTGTTGGCAGGAAGATCATTGTATGTGGCAGAAGGGGAAGAAGATGTGTTTATGTTCCCGATGAGAGCATTGTGTTATCCTGGATATGGCGGAACAAGGGAATCTACAATAGTCAGCAACCACACTGTAAAGATCAAGGCAGATGCGTGCTATTATTATGAAACAACAGCCAATGTGGACATGTGCGTGGACACAAGAAAGCACCTGCGCGAAGCACATGAAATGCCTGTGTGCATTATGCAAGGCATAGGATTGTCAGGAGGGCAAGGAGGACCGGTTGGTGTTGTAGGGATATCACCAACAGTCGTGCCTATATCAGACAAAGAAATGACATTGCAGCTGTCAGTATCGATCAAGAAACTGAAAGGCAAAGGCTATAACATGTACGGCCCGAATGCAGGATGCAAAGACCCTAAACAGCTGAATGAAGTAGAGATAGATGTCCAGATGGGTGGCCAAAGACTATGGTGCGAGCCATACCAGCTCAAGCTGATAGGGGATCAAGCTGCGTCAACAAGGTGCACAGCAGCGATCGATCCATTGCTTGGTGCGTACACAACACCTGTAAGCGTTAACATCAAATATTATGTGCAGCAGACATTGGTCAGGGATGTTGTTGTCCAGCCACCGCCAACAGGAATCAACTGCGCAGCGCTGAAAGGCGGAAAAACAACATAATAAGGCCAATCTTTACCGAAAAATATAAATATCCAGAAACCGAGGTTCCTTACACTTAAAGAGGCTTAAAAAAGATGATAAACAAGAAAATAGCAATGATTCTGAGTTTTGCTTTAATCCTTATTATTCTTACTGGCTGCGGGACATTCCAAAGAGGAAGGGATGAGCCGTATGTCTCTGCAGAATTCGCAGCAACAGGCACTGAAGGCATAGTCATGCTCTTTGTGCCAGACCAGCCGCCGCCGAAGGTGTACACGCAATCACCGCTTTCATTCCTTGTAGAAGTAAGGAACAGGGGCACATACACAGTGCCAAGCGCAACATTCTATCTGAGCGGATATGACCCTAACATAATTCCAGGGCTTCCGCCAGCGTATCCATTGCTGGAGCCATTGGAAGGCAAATCACAGTTCAATCCAGAAGGAGGGTATACAACGCTGGAGTTCACATCACCAACCGTAAACCTACCGAATACAATGCCTAACTACAGGCCTACATTCCTATTGACAGCATGCTACCCATACAATACAGTCGCAACTCCGCTTGTATGCGTTGATCCTAATCCGCTTGACCCTACACCAGACAAGGCATGCATAGCACGAAAGGCATATGGGACAGGAAGCCAGGGAGCGCCGGTAGTGGTGGACAGCATAGAGGCAGAAGCAAGGCCGAGCGGGATGTTCTTCAGGATCCATGTGGCGAACACAGCAGGAGGGACACAACAGGCAAGCGGGACAGTGTTTGACCAGACAAAGCTGGGCGCATGCCCTGTAGGATTGCAGTACAGGGACCTCAATATGCTGAACTTCGAGGTGTCGATTGCAGGACAGCCGCTTGAATGCGAGCCAAGGACAGGCGAGCTCAGGCTGTCAAACCAGAGAGGAACAATATTCTGCAAGTTCCTGAACGTGCCAAACATACCAGCATACCAGACAGCACTTGAGGTCAGGCTGATGTACG
The DNA here is from genome assembly GCA_019322385.1 of Candidatus Woesearchaeota archaeon. Classification (GTDB taxonomy): domain Archaea; phylum Nanobdellota; class Nanobdellia; order Woesearchaeales; family UBA11576; genus JABMQF01. Next base: position 2,357 of record JAHWIS010000151.1, on the reverse strand, counting down.
GCTACAAAAGCTCTATCAGCAAGATGGTTGATATAGAGAACCTGAATTTTGCAAGGTGATAATGCTCATAAACCCAAGGAGGTTAGATCAATATGAAAAAAGCAATCCTAATAACATTCGTGGCTCTGATGCTCTTGTTTGTAGCAGGCTGCAAACAAGGCGATGAACAGCCAGGATTAGTGGGCTCAAAATTCGTGGGCGGTAAAGAAGGGCTTGCGATAAGCTTTGCGCCAGGCTCGTTGCCAGACCAGGTCCTTGACACAGGACAGCCATTCGGAATCAGTGTTGTCATGACAAACAGGGGCGACCACACGATCGATAACGGCGCAGACGCAACAGTCAAGATAACAGGAATAGACCCTGCAGACTTCGGTGTCAGCACTGGAGACCTTGTGCAAGATGCTCCAGGATCGATAAGAGGAGCACAGAAGGATGTGCAAGGGAATGTCATTCAGGGAGAGACAGTCAGCCTTGATTTCCCTTCAGGTGGAGGAAGCTTTGAACACCAGAAGGAGATTGCAGGAGCTGTGACATACAATGTCCGAGCAGATGTTTGCTACAAATATGGTACAGTTATCAACACAAAGCTCTGCGTGCTTGAAGATATCTTAGGCACAAGAGGCAATGGAGAAAGGCTCTGCCAGATAAACGAAGAGAAGGCTGTCGACAACTCAGGATCGCCAGTGCACGTGACAGCATTCAGGGAATCTGTATCATCTGCAAACAAGGTCGCGTTCGTGTTCAAGATAACCCATGTAGGAACAGGAACAGTGCACCAGAAAGACACAGAGTGCAGCAAGGAATTCCAGGAAAAGGACAAGGTGCATGTCAAGGTTGACACAGGCATTGCAGACGGACTCGTGTGCTCAGGACTGCAGGACGGAAGCGGATCAGGATCTGTATATGAAGGATTTGCACAACTCTTGAACGGAGAGAGGGAGATCAGGTGCACACAGACCATAAACAATCCTACAGACCTTGAGAAGCTGGTCACAATAGATCTTGTGTATGACTATGACCAGTTCATAGAGAAGAGGCTTGAAGTCCAGCACGTAGGCGGATAAAACTATTTTTTTACTTTCTTCTTTTTTTCTATATTTCTGCTGATTCTACTGTATTATGTTCAGCCTAGAGAACGCATCATTGACATCTTTCTGAGAATATCCAGAACTCAAAAGAGAATGCTTTATCGTCTCAGTATCATCACCATGGTCTGTAGCAAGCTCGATCATGGGAATTATCTCATCGATCCTTGAAGGGCCAGGTTCTGACTCCTCAGGTTCTGCTGGAGCTTCTGTCGGCTCTTCAATTAAATATGTTGGAGACTCTTCAGCCGGCTCTTCCTCAACCGACGGTGTCTGTTCCATGAAACTGCCTTCTGAAGGCAATTCTTCAGCAGAGAATTGAGGCATTGCAGAGAGCAATTCGCGCATCCTCCTGTTGAAATCACTCATCAATGCACGCTCTTTCACAGCTTTATCTGTAATAAGCCTTGCCTGCTGCTCAAGCTTTGTCTTCAAGGAAGCAACAGCAGCATTCATGACAGCTATCCTTTTGGCATGGCTCTTCATTATCATAGCTTTCTTCTCTTCTTCAACCTTTCTCAGGGCTTCCAGGTCTGCACTGTGCCTGATCTTATTTGACTCGAGAAGACTGTCTTTTTCTGCAAGCTCTTTTTCTGCAGACTTCAGGCGCTCTTTGGCTTTCATGAGCTCATAGAGGATCTTCTGGTTCTGATCGTCTGTTGAGAAGACACGTTTCTCTACTGCACTGATCTTATTCCTCAGCTCAAATATTTTCTTCTTGTGCTCTTCAACCTCCCTGCTTTTCTCTTCAACTTCCTTAACTAATGATTCTTTTTCTGCAATGTCTGACTCTTTGGACTCGAATTTTTGCTTCAGGGATTCCATTTCATCGAGAAGTTCCTGGTTCTGCTCTTCTTTTGATGAAACCTGTTTCTTGACTTCCTTTATCTTGTCCTCCATCTCTGTGATCTTTTTCTTATACTCCTCTATTTCCTTGTCCTTATCCCCTGTGTTCTTCAGGAGGGAGACTTTCTCTGTAAGTTTGTTCTTGGTAACTCTTATGATCCCTTCATTTTCAGCGATCTGTTTCTTCAGTTCGAGATTGTCATCCCTGAAGGCCTGGACCTGCTTCTTGCTATCGACGACATCTTGTGAAAGTGATTCTATCTTTTTGGCCTGGTCATCTATCCTCTGCTGCAGAGCATTGATGGTGCCCTCACGCCGATAGATGTCAAGCTCAACAGGCTTGAGGTTGTCTATAAGAGCGGTTACAAGCTTGCGTTTCTCCTCAAGATCTGACTTTAGCTTTTCCAGATGCTCTTTTGTGGAAGG
>JAHWIS010000012.1 GCA_019322385.1 Candidatus Woesearchaeota archaeon | reverse complement strand
CGTTGCTGTTGATCTGGACCGGAGGAGGCTTCTCGCGCTTCTTACAGAAGATAAATCAAAGGTTAGTATTAGTGAGATAGGACGAATAGGCATTAATGGATATCTGTTTGCAGCAGTAGGCGGTTGGCTGCAGAGGAAGCTTGGTAATATTGTTGGAGTAATGCCTGGTTCTGAGATGAAGCTGGCTGTTGAGCTTGCAAAGAAGACAAATTCAAAGATCGCTCTCATTGACCAGGACATCGAGATAACACTTCGTAAGTTTTCGCAGAGATTGACATGGAAAGAGAAGTTCAGGTTCATGGGAGATATCTTCAAGTCAGTGTTCTTCAAGAAAAAGGCGATGCGTGAGATGGGAATAACAACAGAAGAGCTTGATCTTTCTAAAGTTCCCAGCAAAGAGCTTGTCCAGAAGCTGATAAAGCAGCTTGAGAAAAGATATCCTAATGTTTATGATGTGCTGGTGCGGCAGAGGAATAAGGTTATGGCAAACAACCTTGCGAAGCTGCTGCATAAATTCCCTGATGAGACAGTACTTGCGATTGTCGGAGCAGGGCATGAGGAAGAACTTCTTGATATGGTGAAGAAAAGGGTTGAAGGGAAGGCGGATGTTGTTGGTTGATGTTGGGCGGCGCCCCCGCGCTCGCTCTGCTTCAGTATCTGGTTCAGCTTGCCCAACTGCGATTGTTCCTTATTCTTAATCCGTCAGCTCGCTAGGCGGGGGCGGCGCTATTTGTGTGTTTTCTGCGGGATGTGGAGAAACCTTTATAAAGTAAAATCATTTAAAAACAGTCATGCACAGCTGGAAGAACTTTGTTGATAAGGTCAAGCGCTACTGGCCGCTTGAGGGTTTTGAAAAAAGGGGTCTTATAATATCGCTACTTATTCTTGCGTTCATCTTTAACTTTAGGGACTGGGGTGTCGAGAGGTTTGATTTTGTGTTTGGGTTGAAGAACCTGCTTGTAACTCTTATTCTTGTCGCGCTCGCTTTTCTGGTGAGAGAGCTGGCGCATAGGACGATTGCGACATGGCTCGGTTACAGATCTCAGTACAAGGCATGGCTTCTTGGCCTGGTGATAGGGCTTGTGATAGCATTCGTGTCGAATGGAAGGTTGCCATTCATTGCAGCAGGGACACTTGTTATAACACACCTGCCAGTGCATCGTCTGGGCAAGGGGTATTACGAACTGAGCGTGAAGCATCTCGGTTGGATAGCAATGGCAGCACCGATAGCAAATATGCTTTTCGCAATCTTGCTGAAGTCATTGTCTGTCGCTACAGGGCTTGAAGTGTTTGAGAAAGCGATGATGATAACCATCTGGATAGCGCTGTTCGACATGGTGCCGATACCGCCTTTCAATGGCAGCAGGACATTCTTTGGTTCCAGGTATGTATATGTGTTTGTGCTCGGCGCACTTATAGGATGCGCTCTGCTCCTGAAATACCTGACAGGGATAGTCCCTATACTTGGCGCAATCGCTCTAGGAGCGCTTGTGCTGCTTGTGTTCTTTATGTACGTCGATAAGAAATGGTAATCTAATCAGCTTGCAAGAGAGAAAACAGATTTCTGGAAAAGGTATATCGCTATGACCCAGCTCACTATTGTCGTGAAGCCGAATAGCATGACAAACATATAGATACCACAGAGGATATCCATGACGCTGTTTATGTCTTCGCGGAAGAGCCATCCTTTTATCATTAGATAAGCTACAAAGATAAGTCCGATGCGCCAGCTAAGGATATCATAATGCAGCAGGATCACCGCGATTGCAGAGAGCAGGTCTGCGACACCAAGCAGTTTTACGACCATGAGCTGGGCTGAATGGAAAGTATTATATAAATCTCACGCAAACAAACACCTAGGTGAATACAGTGGAACAAGTCTTCGGTAAAATAGGAGAGAATGTCTGGAAGTTTACAGGCCCATCAGACAAAAGCAATGTATACTTGATTGATGGCGAGAAAAAAATAATAATAGATACAGGAAACAGGACAGATAGGGATCATCTCAAGAACTTTATGGGCAAAGCAGTAGATTTCGACAAGGTAGACACAGTCATATTCACTCACCTGCACCTGGACCACTGCGGAAACTTCGACATGTTCCCAAATGCAAAATTCTATGCATCATCAGCAGAGCTACAAACTTTCAGGGAAGATCCTGAAGGGACAGTACTAGATGAAGTAGTGGCGGACAAACTCTCAAAAATCCAGATACACCCATTGCCTGAACAGATTCAAGGACTTAAGGTCATAGAAACGCCGGGGCATACGCGCGGCAGTATATGCTTATGGTATGAGAAAGAGAAGGTGCTCTTCACAGGGGATACGCTTTTTGGCAGCAAGAAGCAGGGAAGGGTGGACCTGCCGACTTCTGAGCCTGAGTTGATGAAGAATAGTATCATGAGCATTATAGAGTTTCCTTACAAGGTGCTGGCTCCTGGGCATGATTATTAAAGTATTTATAAACAGATTCTCACTAGACACTGGACAGACCCAGATAAGGTATATAAACAGACAAAAACATATTATTCTTGATTAAATGCTCTTGGAAAATGATTAAAGATATCACGCCAAGGCTCTATCAGGAGACAATACTATGTGCATGCACTGAAAAGAACTGCCTGGTAGTGTTGCCAACTGGAATGGGAAAGACAGTGATAGCGCTTATGCTGGCATCGCATAGGCTGCAGAGTTTCCCTAACTCAAAGATACTGTTTCTTGCACCGACACGGCCATTGGCAGAGCAGCACCTGCAGACATTCACAAAACACATGGACATTGAAGAGGACAAGCTGGCAGTCTTTACAGGATTCGTAAAGCCAGAGAAGCGCGCAGAGCTGTGGAAAAAGTCAAGGATCGTGTTCAGTACACCGCAGGGTCTTGAGAATGACATCATAACAAACAGGATAGACCTATCTGACATCTGTTTGGTGATATTTGACGAGGCGCATCGGGCGACAGGAGACTATGCATATACATTTATCGCAAAGCAATACAACCGAAAGGCAAGGTATCCCCGCGTACTCGCGCTTACAGCAAGCCCTGGAAGCGAGCTGGAGAAGATAAACGAGGTTTGCAAGAACCTGTTCATCGAGGATGTCGAGCTCCGCACAGACAATGATCCTGATGTCAAGCCATACATACAGGAGACAAGCGTCGACTGGATCAAGGTTGATTTTCCGCACGAGTTCAGGAACATACAGAGATACCTGAAGGAGTGCTACAACAGCAAGCTGCGTGAAGT
>JAHWIS010000150.1 GCA_019322385.1 Candidatus Woesearchaeota archaeon | reverse complement strand
GTGAAATCCTCAAAATCATACCTTGCCATGTTCTCTGGATAGCCGCTTATCTTCATGAAAAGCTCTATGCAGGCCTCATGCAGGTCAGGGTTCTCTGCCTCAACAAAAGAATTCGTGAGATAGCTCCTGTCACCAGTCATCCATGCAAGCGTGTACATAACCCTTGGGCTAAGCCTTATTTTGTCGACAGCGTCGATGAACTGCTTCTCCTTTGCAAATTCAGGGTTTCTTGCATATCCCATCTCTTCCATGACATCCTCTGCAACATAGGTTGTCCAGCCTTCAGCAAGGCAGTTCGGGTCGCTCCATGCCCTTACCAGCGACGGATGCTCATTTGACCTGCTGATCTGGTAATGATGGCCTGGGATGAGCTCGTGAGAGACAAACCAAGGGATGGCAAGCCTGTTCATCTCTTTCTCTATCTCGCTGTCGCCTTCTGAATCCTTGACATAACAGAGGCTCTTTCTTATGCCTTTGCAGAACGAGCCTGGCGTGAAGACAGCAGCAGTGGTGATGGACGGCTCAAGATATTTCGGCGGCCTTTCTATCCTGGATGATTCATTTGTCAAAGGCGCGACGAGACCTTTCTCATATGCAAAGCGCTTTGCTTTCTCAAATTCGTCCCTCATCTTCTTCCTTATCTTGCCTTTCTCTGTAGCAAACCTATTCTTGAGGAAATCTGACACCTCCAGGTTCGAGGGGTTGCCGACAAGATCATATTTCTTTATTATCTCAGGCTTCAGCCTGCTCATTATCTCATTCTGCTCGACCAGATTATTCAGCGCAAGCACATACATCTCAGTCAGTGTCATGGGTATGCATACATGATCAAAGAATCTCTGGGCAGTCTCATGCCCAAAGCTCATATTCCTTCTCTTTGGTATGATGCTAAGTGCAGTCATATATATCCTTGTTATTTCCCTTGCCTTGTCTATCGCAGCGTCGAGAGTTGTCATGTTCTTGTAGCCGACGCTCTTGGCAAAGTCCCACACAGCCTTTGCAGACTCGTCAAAGCCTTCTGCGACCATCAGCTCAAGCTTGACCCATATCTTATTTGGCCTGTCAAGGCACTTCAGTTCATTTTCAAGATATTTTCCTAGCTGGTTGAAGCGTAATATGAACCCGTCGACAATCTTGGATTTATCCCTTGGGTCCCGCTCTATGTAATCAGGCGTCATCTGAAGAATAGTGTATAATGCGCTTGGCTGAAGTGCATAGCAAGGCGTATTGCCTATCAGTGCCATATCATCAAGAGCGCCTCCTCTTAGAAGGTTCTCAGCAAGCATCATGTCAAGCTTTTCGTCAATATTCTCTCCTGGGTATTTTGAATCCCTTATCTCATCAGCAAGCGCGATGTTCTTTGCAGCATCCCTTTCCACTGCCTCCCTGCTGTTGTCGCCTAATTCATCTACTTTGCTGAAATCCTCCTGGCAAACAAGGGCTATAGGATCCTCGCTCTCAAGCTCATGATACTTTCTAGAAAGCTCTTCATATGTTGCCATGCTAACACCTCCCAACGCTTTGAGTTCTGACAGTTATTCCGTCGTGATTAATAAAGATTTCCCATCCATTTAAATTACCTGTTGGTGGTGAACAATAGAAACTTTTAAATACGCTTTTAGACTAATTTTTTGCATGGGTGGCAAGGAGAAAGCAAGGCCTGAGCTTAGACCATACAGGGCGAGCAGCTGGAAGATAGAAGAGGCGCTTAAAAGGCTGGAGCAACTCAGGATCTCTGAAAGCAAGAAAGACAAGATACAGACAGTTATACAAGGATCAAGATTCAATGGAGTGTATTGCGATTATTTCCTTTCTGCTGATCCTGACAGGTTCAGGGACTCGCTGGAACATAACCAGCAGTTTGTAAAGGATGCTGCAGATCATGGCATCGATGCAAAGGTCATAGAGGAGGGCATTGCTTTTAGCAAAATAGAGCTGGGTCTTGATCATGCAAATGCATTTGCCTGGGGCAGGCTGGTCAATTATGCGAATGAGCTGTGCAGGCAGATGAAGAACCTTTATGAATTCATACAAACAGAGCTGGAGAACCCGAGGTATGAGAGACTGCTGAAGCCAGAGGGTACAAACTGGAGAGTAGAGTATGATGATCATGAGCTTCACCCTGAGACAAGAAAGGTGTTTGAAAAGACTTCTAAAAAAGCTATAGCATCGCCAAAATTCAAGGAAACAAATAGGATACTGAAGCGCATTATAAAAGGTATGGAACTCGCGTGTGATGAGCCTGATTCTGAAAAAAGAGAATTACTTATAGAAAAATCTGCTGCGCAAATTAGGAACTCTACACTTCTTACACTTAGAAATCAACCTGAGAGCACACCTGACAAGATTGAGGATGAGGTTGTTGACGAGCTTGAATGGATACTGCACAATGAGCTCAAGAAAGCAAGCCAGCAGACATTTGAGCAGGATTTCAGGGAACACCTTAAGCCAGTCATTGAACTGTATGACCAGTATGTCAAGAATGACAAGGTAACAATGCGCGACCTCAATGTGCTGTCTGACATGAGCAAGTATAATGAGAGGATAGAGGACATAAAGAGAAGGCTTGTAGACAGCTGTTCAAGCCTGAGGATACTGATGGACCTTTTCATGGAAGACAAATACTTTTATGCTCTTGATGAGGGTAATTTCCCTGACATCAATTATGATATGAGGGGAATACTCAACCTCGAGCATCACATTAGGGAATACCACCATGTATTCTCATCCAAGCTGAAGAATGTCGGGTCAGTAAAATACTCTGTACAGGTCGAGAGACTGCATCCTGAGGATGTCGTGTTCGGGAATGACGGAGGGTGCTGCCTTGCGGTAGATGACAATCCTGAGTCAGGGTATCACCTACCTTTCTACATGCTCGACAAGGCCACGATGGTGTTTGGCATATACCAGCAGGCAGGAGACAAAAAGCCTAAAAGGGTGGGAATGGTCCTTGCATTCGCGACCGTTGATGTCAACAATGATCCTGTACTGCTGTGCAACTCATGCGAGCTCTCTGGAGCGTCAAACCCGCTTGACACAAGAGGGTTGAACAAGCTTGTCAATTACATAAATAAATACCTGCATAAGTTCAGCAATGCAGCAGGATTCAAGAGGATCGCTATGGGCAACCACAACTTCAACACAGCAAAGAACTTTATGGAGGCGAATCTGCTGCAGGAGCCTGATTATGCAAAAGAAGAGCTCATGAAACTGCCAGACCTCGAGGACACGCCAGAATTCTATTCAGAAGTGCTGGACAATGTTGATTCTTCGCAGAAATCGTCTTATTCCAAGAAAGGCGCGTGGGCATTCATGGTAAGAACTTAATTATTTACGCATCGCC
>JAHWIS010000149.1 GCA_019322385.1 Candidatus Woesearchaeota archaeon | reverse complement strand
TGTCGACAAGAAGGACCGTGATTCTGAAGCAGAAAGAGATGGGGATTCAAGGATTGTCGACAGGATAATGGAAATACAGGACAAACTTGGTTCGCAAGGAAACCGCCTGATATATATCCAGGGGAACCATGAGAATGAAGTCGTGAAGATTTATGATATGCTGAGGAGCAGAGGTATATGCCCGAAGAACCAAAAAGAGATTGTCCAGAGACTGTACAACAGCAAAAGTGGATTCTATTTCAAGCAGTTCAATTTCATAGAGCGCATGACTGAAGAGCAGTTCAGGTATATGCGTGATCTTCCGGTCGCAGTGCTGACAAAGAACGGGATTGTCGGTGTGCATGCAGGGCCTGCAAGATTCATGGAGGGTCCTGAAGATGTAGCGCGGAAAAACAAGAAGGTGGTGCAGGATATTGTGTGGAGCAGGCCTGAAAACGTCACAGGCGGAAGCTACACTTCCCGTGAAGTGGTGGAATTCCTCGAGAAGATGGATGACTCAGGACTGCTTGTCACAGGACATACACAATTAGGCAGCCTGCCGCGCAGCAATGTCTCGAATGGCGTCGGTGTGTGCGGAGACAACCAGATCATACTCGCAACAAGCTATGGATCACATCCAGGAAACAAGTCATATCTAGCACTCAATCTTAACAAAACATATAACAGTGTAAATGATCTAAAGCTAGGAGAAGAGATAGCAAGGCTGGAGCAAGTGCCAGGCACTGAAGAGCCGCAACTGCTCGCAAAAAAGAAAGCAGCGTGAAGAAAATGCCAGAGATACAAGACTATACAAATGCAGATGTTACAGATATATCACCTACAAACAAGGTTGTTATCAAGAAGCGAAATCCACGATACAAGCCTTTTTATGGTAAGGTTGATGAGCCGCAATGGGTATTCGAGATGATCACATTTGATGAGCTTGAAGAACTGAGGTCTACAGTCGACAAGACATTAGAGCAAGAGGTCAAAAGACTGCAGAGCTCTGGCCAGACAGGAAAAACAAAGGAAGTCTATTTCCTAGAGCACAACCAGGCAAATCTCGCAAGGATAACAGAGAAAGCATACAAGCTAAGAGAGACCAAGCATACAGAATATGTGGAAAGGCCAATAGTTTTTTTTCCAAAGCCAAGGGCTGTCCTGAGAACTGAAGCAATCAACAGGGAAATACGTCTTGAAGAAAACTACTGGAGAGCGCTTATAGTAAAAGAAGAAGACACACCACATGAAAAAGAAACTTCACAAAAAAAATACAGTCAGAACCATAATCTGTCAAGGCTGCTTGCACATAATTTCAGATTCAATCTAAACTAGCTCCAGAGCACACCCATGACAAACCTTAGGTTTGCTGGCCCATTGCCCAGTTCGTCGTTTTGCTCCTCACTGTTCACTGGACAGGTCTCCATCAGATTTATAAATCCTGGTTCTTTTTATGCTGTCTATGGCGATAATACTGCACCTGGACATGGATGCATTCTATTCTGCGATAGAGGAAAGAGAGAGACCTGGGCTTAAGGAAAAGCCTGTGATAGTCGGTGCTGATCCAAGAGGGGGAAAAGGGCGCGGGGTAGTCAGCACGTGCAACTATTCTGCTCGCAAGTTCGGCATACGTAGCGGCATGCCAATATCAAAGGCATACAAGCTCTGCCCTAATGGAGCATATCTTCCTGTCAACATGCGGCTCTATGTTTCTGTCTCACACAAGATAATGAAGATACTGATGAAGTTCTCCAAGAAGTTTGAGCAGGCAAGTGTTGACGAGGCATATCTTGATGTTTCAAGAGTGAAGACCTACAAGAAAGCAGAAGAGATCGCCAAGAAAATAAAGCAGGCGGTAAAGAAGAAAGAGAAGCTGACCTGCTCTATAGGGATCGGTCCGAACAAGATGATCGCAAAGATAGCGTCTGACTTCAAGAAACCTGACGGCCTGACAATGGTGACTCCTGCACGTGCAAGGAAATTCTTAGAGCCGATGTCTGTGCGCAAGATACCAGGCATAGGGCCGAAGACAGAGGAAAGGCTGAATGCTTTGGGAATAAAGACAGTGAAGCAGCTGGCAAAGGCAAAGGTGTCAAAGCTCGTCGACGAATTCGGCATGTGGGGAGAGGAGTTCCATGAAGCTGCGCTCGGCCATGGTGATGAAGAGGTGTATCAGGAAGAAGGAGTGAAGTCGATCAGCAGAGAGACCACATTCCAGCAGGACACGAATGACAGAAGAGAGATACACCACACAATAGACGAGCTTGCGCGCGAAGTGAAAAAAGACCTTGATTCGGAAGGCTATCTGTACAGGACTGTGACGATAAAGGCAAGGTATCATGATTTCGAGACATTCACCAGGGCAAAGACTGTTGATACGCA